>CALBHK010000403.1 GCA_937894565.1 uncultured Chlamydiae bacterium | reverse complement strand
GCCTAGTATTCTAACTTTAAGGCTAATAGAGTTACACAAATCTCCGGACACTTCCATATTCTTTTAAATTTCCATCATCGTTCGTATCGTTATTTCCTATTTATCATTAAGAAAAAAAACCTTTCTAAGCAAGTTTTCCACGCCCCCTCTGCGTTTCCTCTGCGTACTTTGCGGCTCTGCGGTTAACTCCTCTCCCCCTCCTTCTCCCTTCTCTCTTATCTCTCAAAAATGGCAGAGCCGATACGCACAAGGTTTGCTCCTTCTTCAATCGCTATTCTATAATCTTGGCTCATTCCCATTGAAAGATAAGGTAAATCGGGGCAAAGTTCTTGTTTCAACTCTGATAGACGCCTAAATCCTTTTCTGATTTCTTCTTCCTGAGCACCCTCTACAGCCATAGTCATCAATCCCTGCACTTCTAGCCCATCCAGACTTAGGAGTTCTTGAAAACACTCTCTAATCCCCTCTTCACTCCATCCATGCTTATTCTCTTCTCCCGTCACATTGACCTGAAGTAAAACGCAGCTCTTGATTCCTTTTTCCAAACTCTTCTGAGATAACTTCATTGCCAATCGAAGATCATCTACTGAATGAATTAAAGAAAAAACCCCCACCGCCTTTCCTGCTTTTTTTGTTTGAATTGTTCCCACCATATGCCAGTGAATATCTTTTAAATCATTCAAAGCCTCTTGTTTAGCAACGGCCTCTTCAATTCTATTTTCTCCAAAATAGCGGCAGCCCGCAGCATAAAGAGTTCTAATCTCTTCAACTGATCGCTGTTTGCTCACCACCACGATTTTTACATGGGAAGGCACTTCGTCTAATAAACGTAAGTAACGACTACTCAGATTCATAAGGCTCGTTTAGCCCTCTTAAAGAGACAGGTTTTCCCAAGATTTCCTGATAAATCACCATCTGTTTAAGACTTGGAAGCTGCTTGACATAGTTAACAATAAGAGGAGTTTTTTCTTCCTTTATAGGAGGATCTTCTTTTTTAACAAATAAGCTTCTTTCTTCACTCTTTTTGTAAATCCCAGAAGCACCTTCCCAAGCATCCTCAACCTCCTCATCTTCTTCATCCTCTTCCCACTCATTCTTTAAGCGCTCTTTTCGTTCTTGCGAAGCCTTACGCATCGTCAATAAGACAATAAATAAGAGAGCAGCAAAAAAGATAATGAATTCAACTCGAAGCATTATTTTGTCTCACATTCGCTTTTTCCAAGAGCTTTACGCATCTGAGTATCGGCATCGATATTCAAATAACGCTGATAATCCATCACACCTAATTGACCATGTTCAAAAGCATAGGCAATGGCTTTGGGAATAAGAGCCTGAGCTTCAATTAAAAGAGCTTCTTTATCGCGAATTTTAGCTTTATTTTCCTGCTCCACAGCCACAAACTCGGCACGTTTTTGTTCCCAAAACGCCTGCGCTACGCGTTTATCGGCTTCCGCCTGATTAGTCTGTAATTCAGCGCCCACGTTTCTGCCCAATACCATTTCTACAATATCAATAGACAAGATACGAAAAGCTGTAGAGGAATCCAAACCCTTTTCCAATACCAACCGGGAAATCGCATCAGGAGCTGCTAAAACGTTTTGGTGTGTTTCCGATGCTCCTATGGCACTTACAATCCCCTCCCCCACACGCGCAATGATCGTCTCTTCTGTGGCGCCACCTACCAATTGAAGAATATTTGTACGCACAGTCACACGCGCTTTGACCAAAATTTCAATCCCGTTTTGAGCTACCCCTTTCATATACTCCCCTCCGCTTGGGCAGTCAATGACTTTAGGATAAACAGAAGTTTGCACAGCGTCGCGAATATCTCGACCTGCCAGATCTATCGCTGTGGCCCTGCGCCAATCTAACTCAATATTGGCTTTATCAGCGGCAATCATAGCTTCTACGACGCGAGTAATATGCCCGCCAGCTAGATAATGGGTCTCCAAATCAGCGACGCTAATTTGTTTCAACCCTGCTTTAAAAGAGATAATTCGAGCATCTACAATCACTCTAGGAGGGATTTTTCTCAAACTCATTCCAATAATATTGAGCAGAGGAATTGGGGTTCCAGAAACTAATGCCTGAAACCAAAGACTAATGAATTTACCCATAATTCCAAGCAAAATCAATAAAATAATCGCTGCAAAAACGATAAAAAAATAGAGCTCTATCGATATTTCAGCAAGCGTTGGCAAGTACATATTTACTCCTTAATTTTAACATAAACGCATTCCCCCTCTCCGGAAAGGATAATCACTTCTGTACCTTTTGATATAAATCCTGTAGAAGAAATAGCCGGCACCTTTTTTCCTTCTAACTTTATATAACCCCCTGGTCGCAGATCAGTGTGAGCTATCGCTGTTTTTCCAATCCAATTGGCATCAAAACCCGACGCTCTATAGCCCTCCTGATCACTGTCCAGATAAAAAGAACGCTCTTTTTTACTTCCCTTTATTAGCTTTAAAGCTAACTTAACCACTCCAATAGCTCCTACAATAGCAAGAAAAAGAAAAAATAACACCTCATAAACAGGGGCACCATCCAAAAAAATATAGATCACAGCTGCCGCCATCGCTACGACACCCGCTACAGCTAAAATGCCACCCGGAAGAAAAAATTCTAAAAAAAGCATCATTAGGCCCAGAAGAAGAAACAGGTAAGCCATTAGTTAATCTCCCCGGTCACTATAAGAGTGCCCCCTTCTATCATTTTTACTTTAATCGCACTTCCTTTTGCAATCATCTCATCTCTTGCCATCGCCTGATAAAACTTCCCAACAATAGCCACCTTTCCAGATGGGTGTAAAGAAGTGATAGCCATTCCCATGCTGCCAACCGGTGGTAAATCCTGATTAGGCACGCTGGAAACATAGCCCTCCTGCTCCCCACCACTTAAGATAAACTGCTTAAAAAACGAGTGGTTAGCTTTTATAAATCGCGACAAGAACACTATAGCAATGCACGCCCCGATCAATCCCAAACTCAAATAGGCTAAGCGATAGAGCACATATTCCCCTGCACTATTAAGTGTGTGTGTAGCACTATCATAGTCTATTGATTGTAAACCTGGCAATAAAAGTGAAAAGATCCCCACTGTGAGAGCAATTCCCCCTGCTATACCAATCATTCCAAACGAAGGGATCACAAAAAGATCTATAAGCAATAGAGTAAGGCCTGCAAAAATTAAAATAATTTCAAATACCCCAGCTGCCTCCAAAGCAAAACCCGAAAGAAAAATAAGCATTAGGGAAATTAATCCGATAGATCCCCCAATCCCATGTCCAGGGGCTGTGAATTCCAGATAAAATCCCACCAGCATCGCAAAAAAAAGTAAAGAGGCGATCATCGGATCTGTTAAAAATATAAAAAAACGCGTTTTAAAGTCTTTTTGAAAAGAGACTAGAGTGGCATTGGGAATTTTTTTAAAAAAATCATCACTAAAGAGGATATACTTGCTTGCAGGAAACCGTCTGCTTTCTATTTCTTTACTGTTAAGAGGAGTGAGTTGAGTGGGATTTAAAAGAATATCTGCTACTCCAAAGTGCATCATTTCTTCTGCGGTCAGAGTCAACAATTTACCCTTATTAGAAATCACCTCATCGCTAGAGAGAATACTTTCTGGTTTCTCTAAAAACCGAATTTTTCCTTCGCGCAATACCAGAATCTCATCTTTGTCCACCATTGCTTTGGCTAAACTCGGATTGCGATTATAGAATCCTGCACGATTGGCAAAATCGGCGCGAATAGCTGAATTAATTTTCTCTGAAGCCGAAGTCAACCCTTGAGCGCCCTGTAAAACAGGTTCTGCAGCTCCCATGCTCGCATCTTTCACAACAGCAATAAAACGGCACGAATAGGCAAGCATTGCCCCTGCAGAGATAGCCCAATTATTAATGACGCAGACAATAGGAATATTTTCTTGCGTATCAAATTCTTTCAATGCATCAGAAATTTTCTGAGCGGCAAACACTTCCCCGCCCGGAGTATCTAATTCTAAGATCACAAAAATAGGCCGCTCTTTTTTAAAAAAATCCAAGGCCGTTTTTACATAAAGCCAAGTTCCCTGATTAATTGCCTCTGTTTTACCTTTAATTTGAATCAGACCCACACGATTTTCGGAAGAAGGAGAATAGTGGATATGGGATTCTAAGCGCTCTTGCAAAGAATCAGGATAGAGAAAGGAAGTCCAGACTAAACATATACATAAACAACTTGAAAAATTGGGAATTTGACAAGGAGGCTGCTTAAAAATTTTTGTCTGGAGCGAGCGACCATTGCCTTTGGCAAGGCGCGAGTGAAGATAAAAATTTTGATGCAAAGCCGACATCGTCAAAAACCAATTTTTCAAATTGTTTATGTATGACAAGATCCATTTCAAAAGAGCTCTCCATTACTTATCCGCATCCTAACATTTTGCACAGCAAGAGGCAAGCTGGCAAAACCACGTTCTTGTGAGCCAGTAGAAAGTGTGGATAACGGAAATGTAGAAAATCCGGGTGATTATTTAAGTTTACCAGGATATGGAAAGCAGACTCAAAATGTAATGCCATTCAACCCTTTACAGCAACAATACATGCAAAACAATTTTCAATATCAACAAATTCAAAATGAATTACCTCCCAGCTATGAGGAATTTACGAAAAATAAGAAGTAGAATCTGAACTTGCGCAAAACAGAACGGAAGAATAACAGGATGGGCAGGCATACGCATCAGGCTAACTCTTGCAGCCCTTCAGACTGCGATATCTAAC
>CALBHK010000402.1 GCA_937894565.1 uncultured Chlamydiae bacterium | reverse complement strand
TTTCGGGAAGCGAGAGATCCACTAAAAAGAAATACGGAGGGTTCGCCCGGAGCTCGCGCAAAGCATCCTCGGCCGTCAATACGGAGCGAATCTCATACGATTCGTTTGCGAGCGCCATCCCCAAGATTTTGGAGATAGTGGGGCTGTCGTCGGCGAGGAGCAGTTGGTAGGGCATCGCTTACGTCGTCCTTCAGTGAATGCGATTCATAAATTGGTATCACAAGGAAAAATTCGACGACGTAAGTTTTCAGGTAAATTGTATTTCAAGCGAAAAGAACTTTCCTATCTCATTGAATGCTCAGAGGCATAAAGGAGGTAGCAATGTCTGTCTTTTCTTATAATGAAAATGGTCAAACATTTTGGCGCTATTATATCAATATTCGCAGCAAGAAAAATCCACAGATTCGATTACAAAGAATGCGTGGTGGATTTAAAACTCAGAAAGAAGCAGAAAAAGAAGAGCGAACTCAGTTTGTGCAAGTCACCTCTGAAATTGCTCGACTTGAAAATCAAGGCTTCACTTGGGAAAGTATTATTCAACGATGGTCTGATTTTCACGAACTTTACGGCTCACATCGTTACTCGAAATCAACTGTCTGGGATTATGCTAAGCTTGCTCGGAAATGGACGCATAGTTGGCTCAAACGACCAGCCTCAGAGATTACTCGTGGCGATGGTCGTTTGTTGTTAAATCAAGCCGCAGAACTTGGCCAAAATTCGTCTTATCAGCGAAAACTCAAAAGCGTGATCAATTTGATTTATCTTTGGGGTATCGATGAAAGGCTTATTGTTGGTCCTCATCATAGTCCAGTGTTTGGATTAGATACAGCGAAGAAGGAACCTGAAAAGCTGCCAGAGATTTTAACTCACGAACAAATTAAAACTTTGCTTCGTGAAGCAAAATATCGAAAGCATCCTTGGTATCCGATCTGGGCTGTAACAATCCTAACTGGCTGTCGAAACGGTGAGGTGTATGGCTTAAGGCATGAGGATATGGATTTGGTTTCTTTAGAAGAAGCTCAAAGACAAAAAACTCTGCCACCGCATGAAAGAAACTTTGGGCTGATCAGACTCACACGATCATGGAATAAAAAACTTAAAAAGTACGGACCGTTGAAGGCCAGATACTGGCGCAACGTTCCTGTTTCAAGTGAACTTTACATGATCTTGATGGAACAGAAACAGCACAACTATGGTTCAGATGAGCATGGGCAATTTGTTTTGCCACATTTTACTCATTGGAAGGAAGGTTATCAGGCAAAAGTTCTTCGAGCATTTTGCAGAGAAATTGGAATTCCGCCAGTTCGCTTTCATACGTTACGAGCTTGTTTTGCAACTCATCTTATTTCGCGCGGGATTCCTTCCACAACTGTTATGAAAATATGCGGTTGGAAGGATCTAAAAACGGCTGAGCGTTATATTCGGCTGGCTGGCGTGGACGAAAGAGGAGCAACCGAAGGACTTGATTTCATCCCGAACGATCAAGGAATCATGGAGAAAGTTGTCAGTCTTTATGATTTTCGGGAAGCTAACAGAAATGTTTCGCTGTAGAGTAGAAGGCTTGCTTTTTAGGTCTAATATTTGCTATAAGTTATTGATAAGACGAGGTTTCATATAGAAACCTCCAAATTATGTCGATCAAAAGTAAAATCAAGTAAAAGTAAAAAGAAGTTAGTAAAATCAAACAGTTAAAATGAATTAAGTTATCAAGGTCATTTCATCAATCTCATTTGAAACCCAACTTAGCGGATAAGCCGCGTTAAATTCATTTTTTTCAAAATTCAAATTCAAAAAAAAATAAATTATGTATGCGATTCTGCATTTTTGCAGACGCAGGCACAGTCACGCGCAAAATTTGACGATTAACCTCGTAGAGCGAGTGGACTTACGGGCGGCGTGCTCGCTGTCAGGGCCGCGCGGATAAATATATTTTACGAGGTCTTATCTCACCTCATGCGGAAAGTGGATTGAATGTAGTTAAGCCTTTTGCTTAGGGTTCAAATCCTCCTCCAATTTTTTTATCCACACCGTTATTTAGTGTTTCAAATAAATTGTCAGAGAACTCGTTATGTTTTCCACGGCCTCAAGCTGTGGAAATAATTCGAGCAGAATTAAATCCGGGGAACTGCCAACCCTCTATTTTTTGAAGCACCTCCTTGAAATGTTTTGGAACGCGTAAAATAATTTGCCGCGCACTTTTAACTAGTCGTCCAGGAATAAACATAAAATCGTCTCTAATTTTTTTACTAAAGCTTGGATGCTCAGGGTTTTCTAACAAAGCTATCCAACGAATAAGATTATGTGCGATCTGCGCGAAAGCAACCCAAGCTTGATTGTGAACTAACTTCTGACACGGAAAACTTTTTAAATGAAAATTATACTTCCCTTCACGTACAAAGTTCTCGGCATTTCCGCGCTTGCGGTGATGCTCAATCACTTCTTGCAAAGACCGCTTTGATAAATCCAGGTTCGTCACTACGGCATAGTATTCCCAAGATCCATCTTCTTTGATCGTGTCGATTTGATTAAATAAATTGGTTTGCCCGTACTTGTCTTTGATATTATTTGAAGTCACCCATTTGCGTTGCACGACGATTGGGATTTTTAAAGTCTCCTCAGCCCAACTTGGCTCCCAGTAAAACCGAGCGATTTCAGTTTTTGAGAAATCAATTTTTGATTTCTTCTGTTTTTTAAGCTCATCTTCTGTGTAAATCCAAGGCTGCCAATCGAGACCAATCTTTTCAATCTTACGATCCCACTGTGTGGTTGCTTTGTGTGCGGTAATAGTAAAGTTAATTCCTAGCTCCAGGCATTTTTTAATCACGAACTGATTACAGTAAGCTGAGTCTCCACGAAAGTAATCTTTGCCTTGAAGCTTACGCAGCCTTTGCTCGCGGTGATCTTTAAAAACTCTTTCGATAAAGTCTGCAGCACCATCACCAGGCTTCGTGTTACCAGGGCGCAGCTCTATACCGTGACAAAGTCCAAACTGATCAAAGGCTACATGACTTTCTAAACACCATTCATTTTTATAGTTAAACCATAACCCTTCAATATCATCACCGTAGTGCACGTGGTGACTAGAATCCATGTCGATAATATAATCTTCTGCAAATTTGCCAGGAAGCTGCATGTGTAAATTTTCAACAATGGCTTTAGCCATGTTGTTTAAAAATAGATTTAATTTTTCAACATGGCTTGAATTAAAATCATATAAAAAATCTTGAATCGTTCGTACCGCTGCCATCTCATCGTAAAATAGATCATTTAAGTACTCATCGTAGCGCACTCTTCGCAGTGACGATAGGTTTTCAACGCCACGTAGATGGCCAGCGAGCAGCATAAGTCCTAGTAAATAACTGCCAACAGATCGGTGAGAAGATCGTTCAGGTAAACATTTTTTAAACTCTACAGAAAGGGTGCTTTGATCAAAAATCTCAAGTAAAAGTCCAAGCCCTGTTGTTGCTGTAAGCTTTGTATCGCTTGGAATAATTTTTATTTTTTTAAGTGTTCGCTCTGTTTGACGTCTGAGCTGACGTGATGGTTTTGTTTTACTTTCCATAAAACGTAGTTTATTTAATTTTTATAAAATTGAAAATAACTTAATTTGCTGATTTACACAGCTTCACTTTTCAAGTGATGAGACTCATTCGCTAATCCGCTGGGTGGGGTTCATAAGCGGCATCCTCCTTTGGATGTAAATGTTGTTAACATTTTAGTTTACAT
>CALBHK010000401.1 GCA_937894565.1 uncultured Chlamydiae bacterium | reverse complement strand
ATATTAACTATTTTAGTAACAAAAACCATTTTTGTCAAACATATTTCGCGTTTTGTTGGTGCGGCAACCGTTCGGCGAAGCCGCCCTGCCGCCGCACCACCAACCCGCTACAACATCAGCCCGCATAAGGTTTAGAAGATGATCCAGACGAAGATGGAGAAGAACCAGCACCGGCCGCAATCGGACCATTGCCCGGATTAGGAATCAACGTTATACGCGGCTCCCTTTCGGCGGGAACCGATACCGGCCTAGACTGTTCTGGCTGTTTTTGCTGCCACGCGACAAAAAACCCGTTTTCGACAATCTGTTTACACGTTCCCGAATCCATCGGCATACGCGTGGCTTGCTGCGAATAACACCGACAATCTTCCGTCTTTTTTGTCGGCATCACACACGCAGCAGGAATCGGCGCCTCAACTGGCGTCGTCACTTTGTCATAAACCGGCGCTGTATGCGTAAAACCCGGCAGACGCGGCTCATAATCCGCTAAATACTCGCCGCGCGTTTTTGATTGTGATCCTGGCGAACCCGGCCGCGCACTATTTTGTCCAGGCGAACTGGCCCCGCCTGTAGACGCTGTTTTAACTTGCTCAGTTTCTGGCGCTTTAACGTCTTTTTCTGGATGCGCCTTGACCTGATAAAGGTGGTACATGTACCAAATCGCGAAGGCAATAATGAACGGCACCGCAAGCAGGAAAAAAACCTTGGCCGGGATGCGCGCTTGATGCGTATGAATAGTCGCGGATTTGTACCAGTTATAAGCCTCCTTAGGAAAACTGAATTCATGACGAACCGAATCTTTGCGCTGCTTGTCGCAGTTTTCCTTGACCGACTGCCACTCATGAATTGTGCTGCGCTGCATACCGAAAGTGCGAACACAATGGAAATGCTGACCAGCCAAACGCCGGACATTTCCATCCAACAACATCGGGTGTTGAGTAACTAGAAAAACGTCATAGCCCTTATGCCTATGGGTCTCGAATTTTTCGACATGGACGGGAACCGCCGCAGAACTAGAACGAGGCCGAAATACACGCTGGCATTCGTCAATAACAATAATGGCGCCCTCGGGCAATTCGTGCCACTTCTCGGGATCTTCCAGTTGTTCCCACGGCAGAGTTAGCTCAGGTATACCGTTATAAAAAACCGGCCGCCCCTCTTTTTCCGCCTTCTGCTTAACAAAATTAAGCGTATAAAGCGTTTTGCAAGCTCCCGGCAAGCCTGTAATTAACGTAATCATTTAATGACCATCCGCTTAAAGGTGTCAGACGTCAGACCGTTAAGCGTGGCACGCGCTAAAAACGCACCGGAAATAATGGAAATCGCCACGTCAACCTTCGTCAACGCAACGATATTAATAATGTCGGCAGGAAGGCCATTAAGGTTGTCATACATCATCTGTTCCATCCAATTAAGCGTGGTCTCAAACCCTTTGTAGGACACATACTCGACACCCAACGCAATCAGCACCCGGCCGACAAAAGAGGAGGCGAACTGCAACAGACCGCCAAGAAGCGCAGCAATAAAAACCGGCATTTCTACCCCTTTCCAATAATATTCATCGCGGCAAACATAGCCGCAGCAACTACAACATTCCCGAATAATTCAAGATATGGACAAGCTTTAGACAACGGAACGACAGCGTTTTTACCCATCACGGTCAACACTAAATCCGCCGGACATTGACCAGCACCGAAAATTCTATCGTCGGCCGCATCCTCGAGAATGCCTTGTATATTGACCTCTCTCGCATTAGACGACGTCGGCAACGTCGCCTTGTCTGGATCTTCACCAGCGGCAACCGCCAGCCCTAAATCCGACGCCGCAGTTTTCTCAACAAACGCGCAGCGCAACTGGCGAACTTGCGACACGGTCGCGCACTGGATGGCATCACCGTCACAAGTCGGAGCAGTACCGCTCACACAATCGGCATCAACATATGTGCTTTTCTTACACATCGGAACGGAAGGGTTTTCCTGACAAAACGTAGTTTTGGTCTGCTGATTCGTTTGATCCGTTTTGTTGCCGTTAGAATCAGTCGTCGTCGTTGTTGTTGTAACATCCGGGTCGCCATCACCGTCATCAGTAACGGTTGTTTTTGTGGTAACGACCTGATTTTTGTTCTCGGTTGTTCCATCCGGCTTCGTGGTTGTCGTCGTCTGCGTTTTCTCCTGCGTTTTTTCAGTCACAACAGGGTTCTGCGTCGTCGGACTAATACACTGGGTAACACCATTCATTTCAATCCAGCTCTTACCTTGAGCGGCACAAGCGCCCGGATTCGGCGGATTCAAGGAATCCTTTTCGCCATCCGGCAGCGGATTAGGATCATTGGCTTTTTTCTGAGGATCGCAACGCCCCATAGCGCCGGAATTAACCCACGTGCCACGAGTAAACAACTTCCCGCCCGGACCTTTAACCTTTTGTATATCCGCATTAGAAACAGTCATTTCACAATTACCATTACAGACATTAACGGGGCTCGCTTCCGCTGGCACCGTTAGAGGGACCGTTTTCCCCTGATCCTTGAGACACGGGTCAACACATTTCCCGCCGATTTCCTCAAACGGGTAAACGCAACCCTTAGGCGGGTCAGGACATTGATCATTTAGCGGCTTAGAAAGATCAGGCGCACCCCCCGCAGCACAAGTCAACGTCGGATTCTGCCAATCAAGAAACGTCCGCCAACCATAATTAGCGTCTTGATTTGACGTCCAACGCACCGAACGCAAATCCGAAAGAGGCGGCGAATCAGCAGGATATTTTTCGATATAACAAACGAGCGGATCAGGCTTCGCTCTCTGACAATCGCTAAGCGCCGTCGAAATATTCGGCCACGACTTTATCGGGGCCGCCGCATAGCTAATAGTTGTCCAGGCACCAATGACCAACCCGACTAAAAGCGGATAAAGCCTGCGCATAAAAAGCCGTACTAATTGAAAAGTATCCATGCGCCACCAAGCAAAGCAATCAACACGAAAATGCCGTAGTTATCCATTCCACCCCCCAAACAAAAACAGGGGCCGAAGCCCCCGCTCTACCCGAATTCGCTTATGCGAATTTAGTAAGCCATTTCCACACCGCCGAACCGTAACGCATAGCAACATAAGCCGCGCCAACCACAGCCAAAGCAGTACCCGCATCCGTCAAAGCAGTAGTTACCGAAGCGGTATCAATCGCTGCTTGTGATGCTGTTGCGCCCACTGCGAGAGCTGTTGCAGCTAAACCACGGAATTTACGGAATTTGATTTTCATTACAAAACCCTTTTTTATATTTCGTCGTCATGACGATCTAAAAACAATCTGGCGATTTCTCGAAATGAGAAACCGACAGCCCATACAGCGATGATCGCCACCGCTATCACTCCACCCTCTGCCGCGCTTAAATCATTAAACGGGTTCGGCTTCGGGGGATTCTGCAGAATCGTATAAAGCGTTTCGGCTTCAGACGGCTCCAAAATTACGTAATTGCAATTCGCACCCGGCGACCATGACCCCATAACCATGGGATATCCATAGCCATTGTTTTGCGTACAAATCATTTCTTACCAATCCAAAAATCAACAACCGCAAAAGCCAGAACAACCGGAACTACCCACAAAAGAACGTTTTGCAGATGTTGAAAAAAGGACATTTTCTAGCTACCCAGAACCTTTAAGGCTTCTTAACCGCAACAAAATCAACAATCTTCGGCACAAGCCGCCCGTCCATAACTGTCGGCTCGCATACAACCTCATATTCGCCCGGAGTCAAAACACGAACTTTGTGCTCCTCCAAAAACACCATATCATCGACCATCCGCATATCACCCGTCACAGGATCAACAATCGCACCCTTAACCACAAGCGCCTTGTATGGCTTCTGGCTTTGTTTACCAATCCCTGCCTTAATACTTGATTGCATAACATTCAGCACCCGCATATACACCCCCAAACGAATATAGAGCCATAAGCCAAAAAGATAAAAAGATACTACGCAGCAAAATATACAACCGCGTAATAAAATAAGCAAACGTTTACGAACGAAAGGCGAAAAAAAACCGGCAAAAGCCGGTTTAGATCAAGAAAATGAAGAATTTGAAAATAGACGAATCAACGCACAAGCGCATCAAGCTATGCGCAACGTTCCACGAAGTTGCATTACACGACTATGCAGAAGCAGCGCTCACCGTCGCGATGCGCCATGAAGAAGAAATCATAGCCGAGCTTATGCTGCGATCCGCCAAGGCTGAACAACAGGCATCTGGTAGAAAGTAGGAACAACCGCAGGCCGCAGATCAACCAATTTAACCTGAGTGTGGACACGCTCCGCACGCGATGGCACGGCAATGTCGATACCGTATTGCAAAAGCTCTTTGCGGTAACGGTAATATGTACGACGCTCCAACCGTTTACGCAAATCCGCGCCATCACGCCACGCGACAGCTAATTCCCCGGCTCGACCCGGGATATTCAACAAATCATCCATAAACACCACACCACCAATTAAATCATCCAAAAACACACGAAACACAGCACACTCCACAGACTCATTACCAATTTTACTAACCCAAGACGCCAAACGCCACAGATTATTTTGCTTTAAAAAACGTGACTTAAGACCCAACTCTAACCGCCAAATACCACTGTCACGCAACCAACTATATAAATCGTTATTATGGTTTTTGGAGCCAACAGGATGAAGCCGCAAATAATCCCGCGCCTTGTCATAACCTTTCGAATACCAGAATTTAGACCCTTCGCCCCAAGTAACACCCGCCACACCATAACTGCGCGGCTCCTTCGTTTTGAGCTTCTGACCGGCAGACCAATTAATGGTTGATTCACAATTGGCAGCGCTACCAGTCGCAAAATTACAGGTCAAATCGACCCGAGTAATCACGGCCCCACCACATAAATGACCGTCGTCAGCCGTCAAAAAACCCTTGGAAACATCGAAAGGCGGCAAGCCAAAACCGGCGAGAATTTCATTGGCAATACGAACACACTCTAAAACCGTATAACCGAAAACATTATCGGGCCGATTGAAGCGACCAACATTCCCTTGCAGGCGAACGCGACGACCATCGCAAGAAAGGCGTATTTTTGAGTCATACGAGCCAACATGCTCAAACGTGGCGCATGTCTGCCAATCAATAGAGCCATCAGAATCGATGGCAACAATGTGGCCACCATTCAGCAGAGGCAAACCACCAGTCATGTGCTCTTGATAGATACTTAGCCAGTCACAAAAAACGCGCATTTCAGACCTAACTGTACATTTGTGGCACAAACTTTACGTGTTACAGGCACGTAAAGTAAGAAACCGGTTTTGCAGGGCGCGAATTAGCCAAGCAACAAATAACCGAACGGGCCGCGAAGAAAGTACACGACAAATAATCGCTTTGGTCTTGCATGGAGGGCGCGAGCGCCCCCCATACCCCCAAATTAACCGACATAAGAAACCGACGAGACTTTAAAGCCAATAGATTCCATAGTCGAAATAAGACCATCAAACGACTTAAAATGCCTAACTTTCCGAGTTCGAGTATCAACCAAACGCTGCTTACCCGCAGTCGAATCAAATTCCACAAACCAAACAGGTTGATGCCAACCATCTGAACCCTGATCAAATAACCGAAAAACCGAAAAACCCTTAAGAAAACCGCGTTCAAAATCGCGTTTTGCCTCTGAAACAGTAATATCGTAAATCATCATTAACCCATTATTGAACTTCAATATTAACTATTTTAGTAACAAAAACCATTTTTGTCAAACATATTTCGCGTTTTG
>CALBHK010000400.1 GCA_937894565.1 uncultured Chlamydiae bacterium | reverse complement strand
CATTTGGTAGGAAAAATAAAATTTTACCCTTTTTTATTTTTTGGAAAAGGAAGAATGTTAATCATATGTTGTGTCTTTATCCTGCCCATCCTGCCGGCGTAGCCGATCCTGTTCATCCTGTCATTCTTCTTTTTTCAATCTGTTTCTTTTTTATGAGGATTGAGATAAACTTAAATTTCTTTTGAAATCAGAGGAGACTTGTTTATGCGTGCAAAGAAAAAAATAGCTGTAACTGCAGCTCTTGTAGTGTTTTTGTTATTAGCTACAGTAGCCTTTAGTTTTTTTAACTCATCAGTTTCTTATCAAGAAAAATACAATACCCTAAAAGCCTCTCATTTCGTCAAACTTTATGATATGGATCGTTTATTCACTTTATTTACAGAAAGATCGCATCGCGAATCAGAGCAGAAAATCAGAGAAGCCTTAAAAGAAGTGGCTCTTGTAAACAAAGAGAATCATCAATTAAAGCATTCCGTTACCCTATTTCAACAAAAAGAAAGCGAGTGGAAGAAAAAAGAGGATCAAAACATAGCAGAACATAAAAAAAATGAAGAGAAACTTGCTAGCCTACTCCAATCAAATAGAGATTTAGAACAAGAAAAAAATACTTTAAAACAGCGCTTAGAGGGCTCTTTTTCTAAAGAAATAGCTGAAGTGGAGAAAGAAAGACCTTTCACGCAGCCAATAGAGGATTTAGGAGAGGATCTGGAAGAGGAAAATAAAACGCTCAAACATCAGATCTATCTCTATCAAGCTCAGTTAAAAGGTTTTGAAGATCTGAATCAAAAATTGCAAGCAGAGGTTGAATCCCGCGTAAAGAATGAAAAAATGCTTAAAGAGATGGCAAAACATCTGGAAACTTATAGCATTGCATTAGAACACATGGAGGATTCCAGACAGGAGTTAGAAAAGGAATTAGAAGCTATTCAAATTAAGCCCATCCATACTTCTGAGCTCTCTACAGACAGATATTATAAAGTGGAAGTCGGAGATAGTTTAAGTTTAATTTCTGTGAAAGTTTATGGCACAGCCAGAAAGTGGGAGTCTATTTTTGAAGCTAACCGCGCGCTCTTGGAAAATCCGGATAGTTTAAGAGAAGGGATGAGTCTTTATATCCCTAAAGCAAACTCAAACAAATTGAAAAATGGACAGTAGATGAGTAGTTTAGAGTTGCGTCGCATTCTTCATGAGGGAGCAGTCGGAGATCTGGACCGATTGAAGCATTTAAGAGGACACAGCTCTTTGAAGGCAGCTGAAAAGAAGGCTCTTTCCGAGTTGTTCTTTCGTCGAGCAAATGAATTGAAAGAAGAGAATGCTCAAGGGGCAGTTTCTCTTCTAAAAAATGCTGTTATTTTAAATCCTCAATTTCAGGAAGCCCTGTTTTTACTAATGTCTTTAGTAGAAAACCCCGATGATGCCCAATTTTTATATGATTTTTTGCAGAGAAAAATAGAAAATAAAACCTTTACAGGCCCTCAACATTTGTTGTTAGGTAAATTTTATTCTTTATATGCTGATCAAACGCAAAATTTGGAGTGTTTTTATCAGTCCATTTATCATTTGCAAGCTTGTGAAGGGCTTCAAAATACCTTATTAACAGAAGAAATAGAGACGTTATGGGGACGTACTTTGCTTAATTTGGGGATTCTTTCTCAAGAGCCAGAAGATATGCTGCATGCGATTCGTTATTTTCAAAAAATAGAAAAAAAAAGCGGTCCTAGTGCTCAAATTTATCGTTTTATCACGCGTGCCTACTATCAACTTTGTTTAGTGTTTAACGATCAATCCTATTTTCAGCTCTGCTTAGAAAACTGTGAACAAGCCTTAAAATTAGATCCGAGCAATGAAGACACTCTCTTTTTCTTTGCGCATTTAAATAGCGTTCTCTATGCAATGGAGGGGGATGAAAAATACTTATCGTCCGCTTGCCGTGCCTATAAACAACAAATGGATAAAGCTAAAGACAATAAATTTTCCCTGTTGCATGATTGGGGCAGGCTTTTGATTTTATCCGGCATTTATAAAAGAGAGTTAGCTGATTTTGAAGAGGCTTTAACCTTGTTTGCCCAGATTCCTTCAACCTTTGCTAACTATGCAGAGGTCTTATTTAGTGAAGCAGAGGCCCACCTGGAAGCTTATGAATTAGAAGAGCAGCAAGACGACGTCGGGCATTTAGAGCGTTTGCATTGCGCGTTGCAAAAGAGCCGTAAAAGTGTAGAACTTTGTGGTAAAAATGCGCGTGGTTGGTGCTTGCTTGGGTTATCTACTGCTAAGTTGGGAGCTTATTTTGACAATCCTGCCTCTATTTTAGAGGCTGTGGAACATCTCCAAACTTCTCTGAATTTAGATTCTAAGATTCCAAAAACCTGGTATGCATTAGCAACAGCTCACCATTTCTTATCCGATAGTCATGGCTATACGAATTTTTTAAAAAAAGCAGCGAAAGAGTACTCTTACGCGCATGAACTATCTCCTCATTTCCTTCCTCAATTTTATTATGAATGGGGGTTGGTCTTAAAGAAATTGGGTGAAGAGGGTGGTAAAAAGAAATATATTGCTTCTGCCGCGCAGAAAATGCATGAAGCGATTGTTTTATTTCAAAACAAACACCCTCTTCTTACTGTTAAAGCGGATTGGATTAGTCAATATTGTTCCATTCTTAATTTTCTAGGAGCGATCAGCGGTTCTATTGAATGTCATGAACAAGCTCTTGATACAGTGACTCAGGCGCTTAAATTGAATGCAGATTCTGCCATCCTTCGCTATAGTTACGCGCTTTCTTTAATTAGTTTGGGAGAGGCGACAGCGGAACTGGATTTTTATCAGTTGGCCATGCATCAACTTTGTTATTTAGTTTCAAAAGATCCTCAGGATGAAGTCGCTTGGAATGAATGGGGGCTAACTTTAATGCGTGCAGGCGAGCTCATAGACGACCCCACAATAGAGAATCAAAAATGGCAATTTCTTAAAGATGCCGAACTTAAGTTGATTAATGCAGTGAAATTGGGACACGAGGCAAGCTGTTATCATCTTATGGCTCTTTATTCGCTGATGAATCGTTTAGAGGCCTCTATGTATTATTTAAAGAGAGCGTATGATGCTGGAGTTTTGCCTCCCAATCACGATCTTTTGTCTGATATATGGCTTGATAACTTGACCAAAAGCGAAGAATTTCATAAATTTTATAAGGAATTTTTGTATTAGTTGAAAATAGGTTGTCAAATGCAGGGAAATGTTTTATACTTAAGGACGTTCTAAACCCGATGGGGTATTAGCTCAGTTGGTTAGAGCGCCACGTTGACATCGTGGAGGTCAGCTGTTCGAGTCAGCTATATCCCATCCTTAATAATAACCTGAGTTCTCCTGTGTCTCTTCCAGACCCCACTTACTTAAATTCTTCGGCGGCCCTAACAGCTATGGCGCTTCTAGATCGGAAGAG
>CALBHK010000399.1 GCA_937894565.1 uncultured Chlamydiae bacterium | reverse complement strand
ACGACGCTCTTCCGATCTGCTGGATTTCAGCACCCAGTATGAGTACGAGGGTGCTATTCCAGGAGTTGAAAACAGCTATGTGCGTTTCGAAAAAACAGAGAAAGAAGATAGAAGAAGAGTTTTCAGTTTTGCCTGAGCTTGAAAATAGAACGATAGAAGAAAAGACAGGATATGATAAGTTTTGTGATACTCAAGTGATTCAAAATCAGTGTATTTATGAAGGAAAAGAGATACGTGTTTTGCATGATTATGCCCCCATATCTCTTACAAAAGATGGGTTACACCTTTTATTAGTGACAAAAAGACATTGCGTGGCCAGTTCGGAGCTGACTTTTTCTGAGTTTAAAGAAAAATTCGATTTGAAGCAGAAGTTAATTAAACATTTTAAAGAGAAAGGTTGCACCGTTGTGCATAATTTTGAAAAAAATGGTTGGCTGCAGAGCGTGCCGCACAATCACGAACATCTTGTGTTTGGAGAAAAAGAACCTGTCACTTTTTTGGAAAAAGTGGGAACTGTGCCCAAGTTAGCTTGGCGTACACGTTTACCTAACTTAAAAGAGAGGGTAGAAGTTTTAAGTAAAGAGCTTTTCGACGTGTTGAAAAAGTAGTCTTTGTGCATACAGGGCAACGCCCTGCTGGAGTTTGGTATTTTGAAGTTGGATTTTCGTAATTTTTTTGGAAGCCCAAAGGGCTTATTCTTTTTAAAGCCCAGTCCGTGTGCGAAGGAGCAAAGCTCCTGAGACACAAAGGGCTGGGGAAAGAGAACAGAATATTGTAGGCCCAAAGGGCCGACTCTTTAATGGATCTATAGGGAGTCGGCCCTTTGGGCCTTTGACTTTTTATTCAACCTTTCCCAGCCCTTTGTGCCTCAGGAGCTTAGCTCCTTCGCACACGGACTGGGCTTTAAAAAGAATAAGCCCTTTGGGCTTCTAACAAAAACTATGAATTCATTTTTCAAAATGCCAAACTCCAGAGTCCTGAAAGAAGGGCAGAAGGTTGCAAACGGCGTAAAACTCAGAAAAAATTATGGGTAGTGGTAAGGGGGTTGCCCTGAAAGCAAATCTCAAAATAAAAAAATCGGCTACAAGATGTGTTGAGTATCTTAGAGCCGATTTTTAGGAAAATATTTATTTGTTTCTAGTTGTTTTTGGGAGTTAGAACAATCTCATTATCAAGTTTGGTTCCATCTTTATGATGCGTGATGACT
This sequence comes from uncultured Chlamydiae bacterium, assembly GCA_937894565.1. GTDB lineage: Bacteria > Chlamydiota > Chlamydiia > Chlamydiales > CALBHK01 > CALBHK01. The sequence goes on along the minus strand of CALBHK010000399.1, from coordinate 17,620 downwards.
AAATTAGCCATCTCTTTTCTGCAATAATTCGCGTCTATGTTATTCATATCAAAGTTTAGTCCATTAAGAGGTTTTGTATCATAATCACTTAAGTCTACACCAATGGTTGGTGGTGGTGGTTCTTTTCGAGGAGTTGTTGCTTGAATGAGAAACTCTGCTTTGATTTTTTCATCTGAATTGCCGCTTGCCAATTTCTCGTCTAAGATAGTTTTAGTTTCTTTGCTTAGTTTTTTTGCTTCCATCACTGCTTTAACAAGATTATTAACGTTTTCGTTATTTTCCTTGCTCTCCGGTAAATCGAACGCAGTCCATAGTTGAGTGGAGAGATTTCTTAAATTGTTTGCAGCAGTTTGTTCTTGTAATAGTTTTTGCTCTTTTAGCAATTTATTAGCTTTATAAGCTTTAACAGCAGTGTTGATTGCTAAACCTAAAATGTCTTTAGCAATGAGAACAATAAGTCCTGCGATTGGAACAATAGGAGAAGCTCCCATAATTAAAGCAAACCCAACAACAGAGATTACTGTAACTGCTCTTTTAAAAGCATAACCTGCGGCTTGCGCACTTTTATTTTCTGTTAATTTTCTTCTTTCCAAAATCTTGTTAACCAGAGCTCCGAAAAGTAAATCTGTGGCCAGGGCAACACCAACCGATCCCCCAATAAGTGCGCTGCCTTCTAGTAAAGTGGAGAGACATTTAGCGCCAAACTGAGCAGCTGTTGGGAGCTGGGAAATTGTGTAAAAGGCATGGCCAGCTTTAGCTGCCACAATACCGGCTACCATGAAAGCGCCAGTGGCGATTGTTATGCCTAATTTTGCAAGATTATCTAGTGTGCTCATTTTATCCTCATTAATTATAACTATTAACATCTGATATTATACTATAATTCTATTGTTATGTCAATAGATAATTTAAAATTAGGATTTGCCGGTTTTGATTCCTTATGATAGGATGACTCTCTTTGTTGGTTTTTAAAGATGGGGCTCTATGTCAAATGTAATCAGTGGATTTGAGGGAACGGTAGGTTTTGATGGCTACCGTATTGCTTGTATTATTGGAGTGCATGGTTATGAAAGAGATTTATTGCAGGAGATTACTGTAGATTTACGTGTGCCCTGTCGATTTGGCGCCTCTTCTTCGGATTCTATTTTTGATACAATCGATTATACCTCATTGGCTAAAACTTGCCGTGAAGTGGCAGAAAAGGGGCAGTTTCATCTGGTAGAAACTTTAGTGTGGGAGATGATTGACGCTATTTTTCAAGAATACCCAGTTTCCTGGGTGTGGGTGAAAATTCGCAAATTAGAGGTTATGCAAGATATTCAAGCTGCCGTTGTAGAATTAAAACGCTACCGCGAAGAGAAATGACAACGGTTTTAGTCACGGGAGGAGCCAAAGGAATAGGCGCTTCTATCGTAGAGCGGCTCTCTGAGGCCGGTTATTCACTGCTCATTCACTATAAAGAGAGCGAGCAAGAGGCTGTTCAACTTTCCCAAAGATGCAAAGGAAGTGCAATTATTCAGGGAGATTTTTCTTCTTTTGAGGGGATTGAGGAATTTATTAAGAAAGTGAGCCATTTTAACATCGGCTCTTTAGTGAATAATGTGGGTAATTACCTGATCAAGCCACTATTTGAAACGCAGTGTGAGGATTGGAACTCTCTCTATTTTCCAAATTTTTTAGCTTCCGTAGAATTGGTGCGCTCTTTGCAAGATTCTATTCGGTTGAATAAAGGCTCGATTGTGAATTTAGGAGTAGCAGGGCTTTGTAATGCAAATAGCCACTCTGTTGCTTATCATTGCTTGAAAAGCTGTCTATGGACTTATACACTAGCTCTTTCCAAAGAGATGGCGGCAAGTGATGTGAATGTGAATATGATCTCTCCTGGACATATAGAAAATAGTGTGGAGCAGGGTTCTCATGTACCGATGGGAAGATTGGGGCTTAAAAATGAGGTAGCAGAGGCTGTTTATTTTTGTTTAAGCAACAAGTATATCACAGGACAAAACATTGAAGTGGCCGGCGGCGTTGGTTTGTAATTTCTCTTTTTGCTATAATCCCGTCATCTTATCACATAAAAGAGATCATTCATGGAGCCATACAAAGACCGCATGCGCCAGCTCATAGATTTAGCCATCACTGCTGGCAGGGCCCTTCAAAGTCCTCAAACGCGTTTTATCCACCATTGTTATTCTTTACGCGATGAACAAGTCGATCACACAATCCCTCTCTACGAAAATTTTCTTTTTGTCTTGGCATTGCTGCGCATTCGTTTTCCTTCACTTACAGAAGAGGCCAAAGCCCTATTGGACCCGCTTCTCTATTTTCAAAATCAGCTTTTAGACGAACAGAAAGGGAATTTTCCCATTTATATCCATGACTATCCTAAATGCAAAGATCGCTTTTTATCTATTAAACTATTGCCTGTTTTTTATTGGATCCTGTTGCGTCATGCAGGTGTATTGGGTGAAGAGCTGCGTGCGCGCACAGAGCAAGCGGCTAAAGAGATGCTGCGCTATAGTTTAAGTTTAGATTTTGAAACACTCCCTTTTGTTTTTGCTATTAAATTAGCAGCTGCTTCGTGCGCATTTGGAAAATTGTGGCAGCATTCTGAATGGCAGAGCTTAGGAGAAGAGAGATTATCTATATTATTAGAAAAATCGCAAGATCCGGAATTTGGCACTTGGTGTGTGCCTCCTTATGCGGCGCATAGCTTTATTTCGCTGCAGATGCTCTATCCGGATCTCTCTCAAACCCCCTGGAAACACCTATGGAAACATCTTTGCGCTTGCTGGGACAGACAAGCCTTAACTTACATAGGTCCCGGAGTAAAAGAAGAACAGTGGGGACGTGAGAGCTTTTTGACACTTTTTGATTATGTGATGTGTTATCTGGGAGAGAACTTTCCTTATCGCTGTTTTCAACAACACATTGCCCAATTAGAGGGAGCTTTGGTTCAGCCTTGCGAAGTGATGATTCCTGCTTTGCCATTAAATAGCGTTGTGGAGGGGGAAGTTGCTCATCACCGCTATACAATTTGCCGCCGTCCTCTTTATAGCCTTTCCTTGATGCAAAAAAAGGCTCTTCCCGATCCTGTGGTAGATAATACTTTTTTACCTTTTAGAATGGTGTGGGGTTCAGAAATGCGTGCGCGTTCATTTGTAGTGCAAGGTGGCAATGCCTCTGTGATGGATTATGAATTGCATGATGAGGGGGTTGATTTAACTTTTGTGCTTGATCAGGGTATAGATACCAACCATAAAGAAAAAAGCAGAGAGATTCTGTTTTACCTGGATATGGATCCCGATGACGAAATTACAGTAGATGGGCAGAAAGCGACAGTCTTTCGGTTTAAAGATAAAATAGTCATCGATGCACGTCATTTGAAAATAACCCTTACTTTTGATCGTATTTCAGGAGAGGGCACTTTTCAAGGCCATCTAGCTGCAGCAAATCGCCCTTCACAGCGTGATCTACATGCAGAGAAGCGGTTTGAAGTCTATGACCGTATCCTCTTTCTAAGAACGATACGTCGTCCGGGTGTTGTGCAACTGCGCGTTTCGATAAGAGTGGAAGAAAGTAGCGATAAAAGTCTATAGTCGTTAATGTGAACTCTTTATCGTCTGGGGGTAGAGTGTGAGAGTTTGGGAGCGTTTGCAGCTAGCTTTTTATTCGCCTTTTGGAACTCTTCTCTTACTAGTGTTCATTGCTTTCATATTTCTTTGTTTACTCTATTTTTTTCTTTTATGGAGGAAAAAAAAGAGTGATCACTTAGCTTATTTAAATAGCGCTTATTACGAAAAAGCAGAAACAATACTCGCTAAGTACCGTTGCAAAGGGCGCCCTTTAATAGACTTATTTGGACGGCGTTCCATAGTAGATTATTCGTTGGTTTGCTTAATTCCCCCTCCCGATCTTGTGAATGCGCAAATACTCGATAGGTGGAATCTGTTTTTGCATGAGGAATCAGAGCTTGTACACCCAGCATTTGCCAGGCAAGTTTATTTGGAAAATCGCTCTTGCATGATTTCATTACAAAGTGGATTACTGAGCGATCAAGCTCGGCATTTGCCAAATTTTCGCCACTGCTTTTGGGACTCTACTCTATCTTTATCTATTCGGGAAGGAGCCTTATTAGAGTTAGCTTCCGCTCTTTCTTTGTTGCATTCTTTGAAAACAGAAAATGGCCGCCCTCTCTATCATGGGATTCTTCTTCCCAGCCTTCTTTTTTTAAAAGAAGATCGAGAAATAGTGATTGCTGATACGGGGATTGCATTTGCTTTCGGCGCTCAATGTGTGCATGAGAGATTTAAACAATTGAGGGGGAAAGATCTCCCTATCGAGCGTTATCGCGCTTTGGAGCTTCTTGAAGAAGAAATCATGCTCTCTCCGGAACAAAAAGATCTGGCCCTTTTAGATCAAGTGGGGCCTTGTAGCGATTTCTATGCTTTTGGGGCTCTCGCCGTGAGTGTGTTTACGGCTAAGCGTTTTGTGAGTGATTCTAAAATAGATTGGAAGGTAGTTCCAGCCTCATGGCACCTTTTTTTACAGCGTTGTTTATCTTTAAATCCCAAAGAGAGGCCTAAAGATTTTAAAGAGCTGGAGTGGCTGCTCTCTGTTCCTGAATTTGCACTTACTCATCAAAAAACTTTAGCAAAATACTCTCAGGAAGAGAAGATGATGGAGTGGAAAGAGTTACCTCAATTAATGGAGCAATTAAAAAAAGAAGCTCAAGATTTAGATAAATCCTTTATAAGAGGAAAAACGGCGCTAATGCAAAATAACTTCTCTTTAGCGAAAAAACATTTTAATGATTTAATTGTTAAAGAGCCGCATAATGGTTATGGTTATGCTTATTTGGCAATTTCTTATTATGAAATGGGAGAGCATGCGCAGGCTCAACACTATTATGAAAAAGCTAAAAGTTTGGATGTAAAAGCAGCTAGAGAATATCGGGAGTATTTGACATTTAGGATATGAAGAAATTTATTATTTTAATTTTATTTTTATCAGCTTGTAGCTGGCATCCTCGGACAGAAAGTTATCGAGAGCTTTATCGCGATTGTGCTTCCTATCCACGGCCCATGACGAAAATGAAAGAGAGCGATTATTTTTTAGTCATTCTTGTGAATGCGCGTCATTTGGATTATGGCAATAACCGCTCTCTTTTATGCACCCTTTCAAAACACCCTGCGGATGGCACCAAAAATGGAGATGTGGGGCATACCTGGATCTATTTAGAGGGATGGAAAAAGGATAAGCGTGTTTGCCTGGAAGGAGGGCATAGTGGAGATGTGGGAGCTGTATGCCCGAGGTACATGGAAGGGGTCATGCAGGGGGTAGAAAATGGCGAAGAAAACCCGGTCAGTTATCTTTGGGAAGCGCAAACAGATGGCTATTTTGAATATGGAGGAGGGGGACATACGCCTACTTATGCGGTAAAGATTGATCTAACTAAGCAGCAGTTTGAGCGTATTTTAAAGTATGTGGAAGAGTATGATTACAGCATCTATCAGATTCAACAGCGGCAATGTTCTGTTTTTGTCACCACCTTAGCTGCTATGGGAGGCTTGCACCTGGATCACCATTTGGCATTTGAAATTCAGCCTACCGTTAAATTTAAAGGGGGGCAGCTACCTTTACGCTCAAGTGATGAGTACCAGTATGTTATTCTTTCTACACCAGATGAGCTAGAGAGAAGTTTAGCTCAAGCGGTTGCTGAAGGGAGAGCGGAGTATGCTTTGGAATGGTATAAAAGACATAAAAAGCATGAAATGAAATTTGGCGAAAAAATAAAAAAGATGATGGAATCTGTCATCCTGTTTCCGGAACGCATGATGCGTATTATTTTTCTCTTCTTCTTTTAAAAAACAGAAGAAGAACAAGATAGGCAGGCACACTTCCTAAGTTGATGACATACTGCGTGCCTACATATCTTGTTCTTCTTTTGTTTATTTTGTAAATAAATTTATATCAAATTTATTTATTCTTAACATAAGTGATATAGAACTGTGTGTAGGTAAAAACAAAAAATAGGAGATAAATAGATGGATACATTACATTTTGAGTATACGCTGTTTCCTAACATTACTGATACGGATTCAGTCAAATCTTGCTCTTGTTCCCCTCGTGCAGTGGAAATCGCACTTAAAGTATTAGCCGGAATGATCGGAACAGCTTGCGTAGTTGTAGGTTCTTTGGCAGGGAAAGGGATTATTGTATTGGGAACAGCAGCCGCGAGTGTTCTTGCTGCCAAGATTTTAATTCCGGTCGGCTGTGTGATCTTAGTGGTTTTGCTAGTTAAAGTGATTTATGATGCTCTTAAGAATAGGGGTGATCGCGTTATTCCTTTCAATCCACAAAACAGTAATATTGATCCAAATAGTTTAAGTGACATGATTTAAGAAGAGCAAAATAGAAAATAAATAAACAATCTAGGTTTGGCCTGGATTGTTTGTTTTTTTATTTTTTACTCATTTTATACTGAGTATAGCCGTGATTGCGCAGCTTGCAAGCTGGGCACTTGCCGCATCCAAATCGAGGCATCCCTTCATAGCAGGTGATCGTATTTTCCCATAAATAATCCAACAGATTCATTTTATCGGCTAACTGCATGGTCTGCAGTTTAGTCATTTTGATCAAAGGCGTTCTGATCTCAAAATCCGCCTGCCCTAAATCGATGCGCAGTATTTGCTGCATTAAATCCATATAATGTCGAGAGCAGTCTCTATAGCCGCTATTAGCTTCTTCTAGCTCCATTACGCCTAAATAGATAGAGTGCGCGCCCAAAGATTCGGCATGAATGGCTGCTATGCGCGCCATAAGGCCATTTCTTCCCACAAATAGGGTGTTCGGGGGGGCTCCTTCTGTGTGGGTAATGGCAATAGAATGGTCTAATAAGGCGTTGCTTGTGATCTGTTTAAGGCAGGAAATAGAGAGCACGACATGTTCTACCCCCCAATCTTGGCAAATTTTTTGTGCTTGTGTAAGTTCTGCACTATGGCGCTGGTCAAAATCAAAAGAGAGGCTTAATACTTCTTCTTTCTCATATTCCCGGATAGCAATAGCCAAGCAAAGAGAAGAATCCATTCCGCCTGAATGTACAACAATTGTTTTCTTCATATATGTTGCAGCGTTTGTTTGGTGGTGTGACGCGCTTCCCACATGGCTTTAAAAGCAGGGCAGGTTTTTAATAGCTCTTCTTTGGTCCCTTCTCCTATTTTTTCTCCCGATTCTAAAAAGATAATTTTATCAGCATCTTCAATAGTGCTTAAGCGGTGGGCGATGATGATTTGGGTTACAGTGCCTTGAAGGGAGTGAATGGCATATTTTATTTGTTGCTCGCTTAAATTATCCAGTGAAGAGGTTGCCTCGTCCATAATTAAAATAGGAGCTTGTTTCACTAAGGCTCTGGCAATGGCTAAACGCTGCTGCTGTCCTCCGGAGAAATTTTTTCCTCCCTCTGCTACAAGAGACTCGTATTGATCAGGTAGTTTTTCAATAAACTCTGTGGCGTGAGCTAATTTTGCAGCATGGCAAATCTCTTCTTTTGTGTAAGGCAGCCCATAGGCGATATTCTCACTAATTGTATCTAAAAATAGGAAAGGTTTTTGAGGTACAAATCCAATATGGTCTCTTAAAGATTTTTGGGTGTAATTTTCAATATTGACCCCATCAATTGTAATGCTTCCTTTTTGAATGTCAAAGAGGCGGGGAAGTAGTTGAGCAATGGTGGATTTACCAGCTCCTGTGGCCCCCACAATGGCTACTGTTTCTCCTTTTTTAATCTCAAAAGAGAGGCCGCAAAGGACATAGCGCTCTTCATATTTGAACCAGACATTATCGAAGCGAATAGATTCTTTAAAATTTTTGAGTTCAATGGCATGAGGTGCATCTTTGATTTCAGGCTGCATTTGCATCACTTCATTTAACCGATCAGCTGCTGCGGCCCCTTGCTGAATGAGGGCATTTTCTTCTGCAAATTTTTTAATAGGCTCATAGACGAAAAGTAGAAAACCGCAATAGACAAGCACTTCCGAAATGGTCATTTTTAGAATATAAAGACCATAAATTAAAGAGGTGGCTAAAAAAAACATGCCCAGGGAGTGAACAATGGGGCGAGAACTCACTGCATAGCGTGCACTTTTAGTTTGTAGCCTGGCCATTTTTTCGTTTTGCTCTTTATATTTATTTAAAGAGAATTTTTCCATGGAAAATACTTTAACGGTCTGAATGCCATTGAGAAAGTCGATAAGAACAGAGGCAAAGTGTTCTTGATTTTTTTGCAACTGTCTAGAAATTTTTCTAACTTTACGCGCTAAAGCTAAAATGGGGTAGACAAGGACCGGAATACCAAAAAAAATAATAAGAGAGAGCTTCCAGGAGGTTAAAAAACAAAGAGTGAGGGTGGAAATAACCGTAAAAGGGGTTTGAATATAGTTCACTAAGGCAGCGTTGATGCCACCAGCAATATTAGCAGCGTCGATGACCACGCGTGAAGAGAGGCTTCCAATGTGATGGCTTTGATAAAAGCTCATGGAAAGGGTTTGGATATGCTCAAAAAAGTTCAAGCGCAGATCTTTGCTGATGCGAATGGCAATAACCTGCACAGAAAAACGATGCCAAAATAGGGCTAAAGCTTTTAAAATGCCCACAATGGCTACCATGATCGCCAAATTGACGATGCTGCCGCTAATGGGGACGTACTGATCGACAAAAGAGATCATTTTGGGAACAAACCCTTTGCGGCGCACTGTAGAAAGATAATCACGTACATCGGAGGGTGTGATGACTCCATCGTGGTTGACATCGATTTCATTAAAGCGTTCATCCATCTCTTCGCGATAGAGATGGCTTACTTCTGTGAGTTCGCCATGTTTGTAGCGGCCAAAAAGTTCAAACGCGCTGGTTCCTTTTTCGGTGATGACTCCAATGGCCACTAATTCCAAATAAGAAGCTATAGTAAAAAAAGCCATTGCCAAAATGGTAAAGAGAAGATAGAGCTTATATTTAGGTTGGCTAAAGGCAATTTTAAAAAGTTTATTCATTTAATTCGTATCTTCTTTAATTTTCCAGGCGCCCATGCGGCGGAACTTATTATATCTCTGTTCAATAAGAATATCGGGGGGAATCATTTTAAGCATTTTCCACTGTTCGATAATAAATGTCTTCACGGCCTCAAAAGCCATTTGAGGGTTATGATGCGCGCCTCCCAGAGGCTCTTCGATAATGGCATCCACAATGCCATTTTTTAATAAATATTCGGCATTTAAACAGAGTGAAGCGGCAGCTTCTTCTTTACGTGATTTATCTTTCCATAAAATAGAGGCGCATCCTTCCGGTGAAATAACTGAATAGTAAGCGTGTTCTAAGATACCGATGACATCTCCAATCCCAATGCCGATCGCTCCTCCTGAGCAGCCCTCTCCAATGATCACAACAATAATAGGGGTTTTAAGCCTAGACATAGCACGTAAGTTTTCTGCGATGGCCCAGCCTTGACCTCGCTCTTCAGCTCCAAGTGTTGTGTTAGCGCCTGATGTATCAATAAGAGTGACGATGGGCAAATGAAAGCGTTCTGCCAAGCGCATGAGACGTAAAGATTTGCGATATCCTTCAGGATTAGTCATGCCAAAATTATGGTGAAGACGGCTTTCTGTGGTTTTTCCTTTTTCCTGGCCAATAATGACACACTTCATCTCATCATCAATTTGGGCTAAACCGCCGATAATGGCATGGTCATTGGCAAAATAACGATCCCCGGAAAGTTCTGTAAATTTGGAGGTGAGGTGAGCAATATAATCACTTGTATGAGGGCGCGCGGGGTGTCTGGAAATAGTAATGCGCTCCCAGGGAGTGAGGTTGCTATAAATTTCTTCTTTTAGCTGGTGCAATTTACGCTCAAGCCGTTTAATTTCGTTATCAAAAAGGGGGCGATCACGATTCTGTTTTTTTAAATGTTCAATAGCTTTGAGAGTCTCTTCTAATTCAGTTTCATGGGGAAGTGGCTTCATGACTTTTCTCTTTGATAGAGTTGAGATTCTTTAAAATCGGCTACAATTTCAATAACGGTGGGGCGGCTGATGATAATAGAAAAGAGCTCTTCGATATCTGAGCTAAGCAGGCGGATGCAGCCATCGCTTTCATGTTTGCCGATGCATTCAGCGCACTCTATCATTTGATGGGTATCCGGATCTTCTTTCCAGGGAGCCCCATGAATCCCATAGCCTTTTGGAGACTCTGCTATTTCATGTGTGGATTCTTCATGCGTCGCTAATTTGGCGTGCATTAACTTGGTAAATGGGATCCAGCGTGTGCCAAAAACACGAATCATTTCAATTGTGATACCTTGATAGTTACCTTTGGTCTCTTTTTTATAGATGGCAACCTGATCTCCTAATGCAAAGGTCCCATGAGGTGTTAAGCTGCCTGATTTTTTAGAGAGATCAGGACGGCCCAGTCCGACTTCATAGACCTTAACCAAGGTGAGCTGGTGACGCGTTTGATCTTCTACATAAAACCAGAGTTTAGACCTTGAGGTATCGATCACTAAATGAAAAGTAAGCTCAGTGTCGGGATCCAGAATATTGAAGCGATCGCCATTGCCAACATCCTGCTTTTCATACTCAGCTTTGCCATTTAAACTGCGAGCAATAAAGTGGCGCGAGGTGCGGTAATGGGAGGCATAATCGGCAATCCAGGCTGGTCTTCCGTGTTGCCAGGAGACGCGGCTTTTATAGGTAATTGTTTTTACAAAAGGAAAGCGAGGGTCGCGGGTATTAAAAAATTCATCAATGCGTTCAGCGTAAGGCAGGTCATCATCTGATGGTTTTTCTTGTATTTCTTTGGGAGTTTCTTTAGCTATCTCTTTTAATTGTTCTTTTGGTGCTGGAGTCAATTTTACTACAGGATCTGGAAGAGATTGTATAGGAGAAGGGGCATTTGTTTCCCATTCTAAAGTGATTTCTACAGGAAGGGGATCTGTTTGGCTTGTGGTAGGGTTTTTGTTTTTTAAAAGCGCGGCAATGCCAATAAGAGAAAACAAAATGAATGTGATGATCGCTAAGATCCGCGGCATGACAGACCTCCTGGTCTTCAACAACTTAAGAATTAAGATCTTAATAGAATAGGCATATAAAGATCAATAGAGTTTTGTGAGGTGAGAGTTTTTCTTTTTTTAAAGTCGAAGCCCGGCTAATATGAAAAAATAATATTTTATTTTGGAAAAAAATGCATCCCACCCTCGTATGTCCGACCCCTATATACCCAGCCCTTTATCCAAGAATCGAAACAGAATTTGATGCTGACTGCGCAGATCCTATGCGCCACCATTATAGAGCTTCGCTTTGTTTGACACTTCAGTATCTTTTGCCGGAGATTTTTTCTCAAAAGCCCCTTTCTATCGGATATCAAGTGGCAAGTATGGCCCTGCTTAAGTCTAAATTGCCCCATATTACCCATTCCGAGTTTAAAACTCCTCCCTATAACCTCTCTTTTTATGCGATTAGCAAATATAGAGCGAATGCATTTAAATTTTTCTTTGAAATGATCAGTAGATGGCTCGTGCCGGGCCACCGCTTGAATGTTGTTCTTTTTAATGCAGTGGATTTTTCTGTTCCTGAATTTGGGGAAGAGATCTACACTTTAGAAGAGGTCTTAATTCGCGTAGAGACAGAGAAAGAACAGAGCAGTTTAACTAATCATTTGCCTTTAGTGATAAAAGAAATCAAATTGGGTTTAGCTTTAAGCTATTATGCCAGGCGTATTTTAGAAGTGAAAGGCCTTTCAATGGATGAAAAGACAGCCGTGATCCAAGAAAATATTAATTACCTTATCCGTCGACTTCCCGGTTATTTTGAAGATGATATTTTTTCAGAAATGCAGCATTTGCTGGTGATTTGCAAAGATGAATTCAAGCGACAAAGATCTTGCAGGCTTCTTTCCAGAATTATTAGCACGCAGTATTTATTTCGTAAACAGCTGATAGAAGCTGTAGCCTCTTTGCCTTTAAAGCGGCACCTCTTTTTGAAATTATTTAGAACGCATTTGATGCATTATGGAGAAAATAAGAGAGGGATTGGCATTGTGTTAGGTGTGAATTATTTAAGTGATAATGAAGTTTTGGAAGACCGCCACATTATTAAGGCATTACAAAATTATATACCCTACATTAAGGGTGTCGAGGGATCTTATTTTATTAATAAACGTTCTCCGGAAAAGCTGTGTACATTGTATTTAGAGGTAGAAAAAATAGATGGAAGCGAATTTACTGGAGAAGAAATCCAATTATTAAAAATACAGCTTCCTAATGATTTAAAAGATCGTATTGAACAGTTAGTTCATCCTGTTTTTATGCAAAGAAATGAAGAAGAGATCTTTCGCAATATTGTAGCCTTAAGCCAGCAAATCAATTCATCTAAAGATATTCCCCAAGTCTTTATTTCATATGAAGAGCAAAGAGGCGGTTGTTTATATTTTGTGCTTATTTTAGTGCGTCCTAAGGCTTTGCAAGATCCTTCATTGCTGGAATTATTTAAGGTATCCACTACTTTTTTTGAATACATTCAGGAGTCTTGTAAAATTGTCGGTTATACAGCTCGTCAGCACCCTAAAGAGGCGACTGTTTTTCGTATTAAATTGAAAAATCACTTTTTAAGGGATGATCATTCTATCGATGTGAATAAAGCCAGACAGGTTGTGCATGATGAACTCTTTCGGATTATAGGGGCTTTTCGAGATTATAATGGAGGGATGATCTCTAAACAAAATGAGCTGTTTCGACTATTTCGAGAAGCTTTAGAAGAAGAGAGGGAGTTTCACGAATTTACTATTGAAAATTTTTTTTATTCCATCACTCCTGCTGTGATGCGCAGCGTTTTGGACCCTTTAAGTTTGAAGCGATTATTTTTACTTATGGTAGAGGCTTTGCACGAGAGAGAGGATGTTAAAAATACTTTAAATGTTTTACGAGAGCTGGATCGCGTGATTGTCATGATCACAACAGAAAGTGAGCGCATTAAAGAGGGTTTGATGAATAAAATGAATCAGCTCAATATTCCTTCAAGTCGCCTAGCGATGGTGCATTTAACAGTGCGCGATGTGCCTTGTTTGGGTTTTATTTACCTATCAGATGACCCCTATTCTCAGGAACATTTTTGTCAGCTTCTCCATCATGATGTCGCAAAATTTCAAAATTAGCTTGACCTACTTGAAATGAAGAGGGTATGATGGCGCTTTAAGAAATTACAGATTGTTTATGTCAAAACTAACCGTTCTGCCCTCTATTTTAGCTTCTGATTTCTCATGCCTTGCCAAAGAGCTCAAGCGCTGTGAGGAAGCTGGTGCCAGTGGCATTCATATCGATATTATGGATGGACACTTTGTTCCTAATTTATCGATGGGGCCGGCAATTGTTTCAGCCATTAAACGCTCGACTTCTCTTTTTTTAGATGTGCACTTAATGACTTACAATCCCTATGGATTAATTGAAGAGATGGTTAAGTGCGGAGCAGATCGCATCACTTTTCATATGGAAGCTACTGAAGATGTTTTAGAAACATTGGAATTTATTAAACGGTGTGTGAATAGCCGTAAAGAACCCGTACAGGCGGGATTGGCCTTTTCTCCGGAAACATCTGCTTCATTAATTCCTAAATATTTGGACGCTTGTGATATGATCCTGCTCATGACGGTACACCCTGGCTTTGGGGGACAAGAGTTTTTGCCTGAAGTTTTAGAAAAGATTCGCTTTACAGTCGAAGTGATGGATAAAATTGGCGTAAAAAAACCCATTCAAGTGGATGGTGGCATCAATCCTCAAACGGCTAAAGAGTGTTTAGATGCGGGAGCTTCAAGTTTAGTGGCCGGTAGCTATCTTTTTAAACAGAAGGAGATGGTTCAAGGAATTAAAGCATTAAGGCAGGGTATATGAATAAATTAAATGTTTGGACTCGTCAAAGCCCCGGGGTTGAATCGATCGTAGACGACCCAGTATTACTAATACAGGGTCGTCTACGATCGTTCAACCGCGGGAGCTTTCACGAAGCCCAAACGTTTAATTTATTCATATACCCTGCCTAAAGAGGAGAGACAATTGACAACAAGTAATCACTTATCGCCCGGGATGATTTTACAAATAGAGAACAAACTCTTTAAAGTACAAGCGGCTATCAAAGTTACGTTGCCTAAAGGCGGCCCCCCTTATATCAAAGCGACTTTAACAGAACTTTCCACTCAAGGAAAAACCAAATCTGTTGAAAAGAGCTTTAAGCTCAATCAAACTCTCAAAGAGGTTAATTTAGAAGACCGTATTTTAGAGTTTCTTTATTTAGAAGGAAAAGATTACCTTTTTCTGGATATTAAAAGTTTGGACGAGGTGCTGATCTCTTCACAAATCATAGGAGAGGCTTCTAATTATCTGAAAGAAGGGGTAGAGATTACAGCTTCTTTTCATAATGGAGAGCCTTTAACTATTCACGTTCCTCAATTTTTGGAAATCATGATAGCTGAAATAGATGAAAAACCAAATCAGTCAGGTAAAGTAAAAGCTCACCTAGAGACAGGGGCAGTGATTTTTGTTCCTTCTTATATTCAATCAGGAGATATCATTAAAATTGACACGTATACCAATGAGTATATGCAGCGTGTCTAAGCCCCCTAGGAGGAAAGCATGAATCTAAAAGAGATTAAAGAATTAATGCGCTCAATGGGGCAGACGGGAATTTCACGTCTCTCAATTAAACAAGGTGAATTTGAGTTAGAACTAGAGAAAGCGGGTCAAATCCTTCCTTCTCATGGTTTGCCTTCTCATCATGGGCATGATGAGAATCCTTTGCGCAGCGATATTGAACAGCACCGCGCTAACATTTCTCTTTCTAAGCAAGAACATCCCACTATTAAAGAAGAGGGAGAAGCGATCTATTCTCCTATGGTCGGGACCTTTTTTCGCTCTTCAAGCCCCGATAAGCCCCCCTTTGTAAAGGAAGGGGATTTGGTAGAGAAAGGGAGCGTGCTCTGCATTATTGAAGCGATGAAGGTTATGAATGAAATTAAAGCAGATAAATCAGGATTGATTAAGCGTATTTTTGTAGAAGATGGCCACCCCGTAGAGTTTGGAACGGAACTCTTTTTAGTGCAAGAATAAGATCATGAGCAAAAAGAAAATAGAAAAAGTCCTTATTGCCAATCGTGGCGAAATTGCAGTGCGCGTCATTAGAGCCTGCCGTGATTTGGGTTTACGCACTGTGGCTGTCTATTCCAAAGCAGATGCCGAGTCTCTACATGTGCTACATGCTGATGAAGCGATCTGCATAGGGGAAGCTTCAGCAAAAAAATCTTATTTGCACATTCCCTCTATTCTTTCTGCATGCGAGATTTCAGGCGCTGATGCAATCCATCCGGGATATGGCTTTTTAAGTGAAAATGCCCACTTTGCATCCATTTGTAAAAGCTGCGGACTTAATTTTATAGGTCCTTCTCCTGAAGCTATTTCTCTATTAGGAGATAAAGCTAATGCTAAAGCCACAGCCAGAAAAGTCGGATGCCCAGTCATTCCTGGCTCTGAAGGCACTGTTATGAGTTATGCCGAGGTAGTTACAGAGGCTAAGCGTTTGGGTTTTCCTCTCTTTATTAAAGCAGTAGCAGGCGGTGGGGGTAAAGGAATCCGTATTGCTTATAGCGAAGCAGAGCTGCCTAAACAATTTTCAGCAGCCAGAGCGGAAGCGGAGGTTAATTTTGGAAATCCCGATATTTATCTAGAAAAGATGATTCATGGCCCTCGCCATATCGAAGTGCAGATTTTAGGCGATCAGTATGGTAATTATATTCATTTAGGCGAGCGTGATTGCACCATTCAAAGGCGCCGTCAAAAACTCATTGAGGAATCTCCTTCTCCTGTTGTTTCTCAAGAACTCAGAGAAAAGATGGGGCAAGCGGCTATTGATGTGGTCAAAGCGGCTGGTTATTATTCTGCGGGCACTGTGGAGTTTTTATTAGATAAGAACAATGAATTCTACTTCATGGAAGTGAATACGCGTATTCAGGTGGAACACACTGTGACAGAAGAGTGGAGCGGGATTGATCTGGTACGCGAGCAATTACTCATTGCAATGGGCGAGCCGTTAAGCTGTAGGCAAGAAGATGTCAAACTCTGTGGCCATGTGATCCAGTTCCGTGTCAATGCCGAAAATCCCGCCAAACAGTTTACTCCGTCGCCTGGCTTACTAGAGTACTATTTAGCGCCGGGAGGACCTCATGCGCGTGTGGACAGTGCTTGCTATTCAGGATATGTGATCCCTCCCTATTATGATTCGATGATTGCAAAACTGATTGTGAAGGGTAAAGATAGAGAGCAGGCGATTGCTATAGGCAAGCGCTGCTTGGATGAGTTTCATATTGGGGGAGTGCACACAACCATTCCCTTCCATCTATTTTTGTTAGAAGATGAGAATTTTTTGAATGGCAATTACGATTTAGGCTACATCGATGCCCTAAGTGAACAGGGCTGCCTGTTTACAAAGCCAGAGAAGGGTTAAGGGTTGATCTTGCACAAAGAGCAGAGAAGTTAACCCGACATTCCGCTCTTCGCAGGTTGAAAAAACGTAATCTTTTAATCATCAGAGACATAAAAAATACTCGGAATATTCACAAATATTCCTGCGCTTTTTTATCTCACTGAGAATCAAAGTATTACATTTTTCTAACCAGGGAAGAGCGGAACGTCGCTTTAATCATCGAAGACTTGGCTCATCTTTCTCCCCAGATATTGGTTTTGAACTTGGGGGTTTTAGTTGGAAAGATTTGAGAGCAGAAGTTGGAATTGATTATTTAGGAGGGACTGACGATCCATTATTTTTTAACATCGGAATTGGGCTCCCAGAAGATAAATTATTTTGTCATGCCCCTTCCTTTAAAGTGGGCTTTTTCAATGCTGGAACACGCTATCACGGTCATGGAAGAACGAATCAGAACATTGTTGATTTAATCATAGGTAAATCGTTGCCTGATTGGATGGGGGGAGGCCGCCTTTGCATTGGGGGATTCTCTGGCAGCCGGGCAATGGGTAAAAATCGTCAGGGATTTATGGTTTCATATCAACACTCGTTTTGTCCGGCTAAATATTGCGACGATAAAGACTATTTTAAATGGGTATTATGCGCAGACTATGCTTCAGGCAAGAATACTATCGGTGGTGGAGGAGTAGGTGTCTATTATTACTTCACACCTAACATTAGCATTCTGACAGGACCTGTTTTATTTAACTCGGCAACAATCAATGGCAACTGGAAGTGGTCTGTGCAGATCGATATTAACTTTTCCATTTTTGATTCCAAAAAGACGTAATACCTAAATTTTGAGGGCATATGCCCTCAAAATTTACCAATAGACTTCTTGCGTAATTACATTTACTTGCTAAAATTGCCTTTTTTGGCATCTTTATTGTTAAATTTTTCGTCCATATGCTTGCATATGAACTCAAAATTTTCCAATAAACCTGCTCAAAAAATATCAATTTTCCTTCTTACACTGCATTTGTAATTTGGGGATAGAGGATCATGAAG
Source organism: uncultured Chlamydiae bacterium (assembly GCA_937894565.1). Taxonomy (GTDB): domain Bacteria; phylum Chlamydiota; class Chlamydiia; order Chlamydiales; family CALBHK01; genus CALBHK01. The sequence goes on along the minus strand of CALBHK010000399.1, from coordinate 65 downwards.
GTTATTGAGATTTTTTTTCGTAATTAGTGGTTTAAATGGTCTCAAAATAGGCTCTCAAATTACTC
>CALBHK010000398.1 GCA_937894565.1 uncultured Chlamydiae bacterium | reverse complement strand
TAAAGAAAGCAACATTCCAATAGACTGCTCCGTAGAAAGTTGGATTTTACTCAATCCATAGGATGGATGAAGCCTTATGCCGCCACCACGACCGACACTTCCTTCAATCGGATAGCCTTGATCCCTTAGTAATTTAAGATCTCGGTATAAGCTTCGTGGTGAGACTTTTAGCTGGGAGCAAAGGGACTCTACCGTTACCCCTGAACGATCTAAAAGCAATCTAAGAATAATACTAAGGCGTTCAGATCTGTGCATAATACTACCATACTAACAATACTGCCATATTATGTCAGTATATTATTTTAGAAATTTCAAAAGGGGGTTATGAATGAAAAAGTTATTTTTGTCGCTAGTTTTGGTTGTTGTATCTGTGAACGCAAATGCCGAGATTTTTGAGGTCGTGGTTAGCAAGTTTAAGCAGGGCTTGGATCAGAAAAAAGAAGTCGATCTTACCAAGTCGCTCAATCAGTTTTTAAAGGATCAACCTGGTTTTAAAAGCCGCGAAGTTTTCTATGACGAGAAACAAAAAATGTACGTAGATGTGGTCGCTTGGACGGATGAGAAATCGGCCAAAGACGCTGCTGTAAAAGCTGAAAAAAGCCCCATTTGCCAGCCTGTCTTTTCTCAAATTGAACAGCAAGGAATGATTTTTCTTCATGCTAAAAAGATGCTAAACTTTAAAAAGTGAATCAGAAGAGAATTCCACTAAAAGGCTTAAAAAACTTTGGACCTGTCACCTTTGCGGAGTTTGATTCGATGGGTATTTTATATTTGGATCAAATTGAAAAACTCGGTTTTGAGGATACCTGCCGAAGGTGGGTACAGTATTATCCAGAGAGGTTGAACGCCAATGCCTTTCTTGGCATTGCCTGCACGCTCGACGGAGTTATTTGGACTAATGCGACATCAGAGCACCGTCGCATGGCACATGCCTTAGCTTCTCAGTTAAGGAATGAATTCGGCTTACCGCAAGTGAAGAGAGTAAAAATAAAAAAGAACCTTTGAAATTATCCCTTACAGGCAGTCTGTAAGCCCTAAAAAACCCATATCGAGACCTCAGGTTGGGTAGTTTTGTAAATTATTGTATTTTCTAAGAATAAAAAATGGTGCAGCCAACTTGAGGAGTTTCGAACTGCTTGTCTGATTTTCAAGATAAATAAAGCGATTTAAACTTTTGGATATCAATTACTTTGTCACTAGGTATTTCAGCAAAATATGCAGATTGCCAACTTTGTGTTTTTTCAGCTAGCTTGCTTTCCACTATATCCCATGGTGGGTAAACTCTGATAGCCCGCTTGCCGCCTTTACCATTCACAGAAAATACACCATATTTAACCAAAGTTGATTTTGGAAAAACAAAACACCCATAGTGATCTTCGTTTTTTACCGTTACTATAAATAAATCAATATCATCAGAACTGTCATAGGGTTGAATTGGATTTTTACCTACTCGCTTCCAGATGGTTACAAACTGTCCAACTTTAGTAGGTGTTATTTTGGCGTGACGATATCTAACTGATTTATCATTAACTCTTACGCTGTATGCCTGATAATCTGAACTTTCGGCTTCTTGCTCAAGCTGTGAACATTTTAGTCCGCAAACTTCGAATACTTGTTTACTTAAAATATTAAAATTATCCAAAGAACTCATCGTG
>CALBHK010000397.1 GCA_937894565.1 uncultured Chlamydiae bacterium | reverse complement strand
TAAAACAACGGGATAAATGAGACCATTACAGCTATAGGAAGGGTGATAATGGCGACAAGTGTTGATCTAAAGTGAAACAGAAAGAGCATAATGATGATTGAGACGATGATAATTTCTTCAATTAGCGCCTCAGAAAGTGTTGCCATCGAATGTTCGATGAGTCCGGAGCGATCATAAGTCGTAATGAGTTTAACGCCTGGTGGGAATGATGAGGCCATTTCTTCAAGTTTTGCCTTAATGCGATTGATCACCTCTCTCGCATTTTCTCCATAGCGCATCACAACAATGCCGCCGACCACTTCCCCTTCACCATCTAATTCAACTAAACCCCGTCGGATATTGCCGCCAATTTGCACATGGGCAATGTCTTTGATTAAAATTGGTGTTCCTTTACCATCTGTTCCGACCACAACTTTTTCAAGCATGGTTTTATCTGTAATATAACCTCGTCCTCTAACCGCATATTCATGTTCCGCAAGCTCGATGACGCGCCCACCCACATCTAAATTTGATTGGTCAATAGCTTGCTTAACGTCGGCTAAGGAGAGTTCGAAAGCTTGCAATTTAACGGGATCGATTTCCACTTGGTATTCTTTCTCATATCCTCCAACGCTGGCTACTTCAGCAACTCCTGGTACAGAAGTCAACCAGTAGCGCAAATACCAATCTTGAAAGCTGCGAAGTTCCTGCAAGGAGTATTTTCCAGACTCATCGACCAAAGCATATTCAAAGACCCAACCCACACCTGTAGCATCAGGACCCATTTGAGGCGTAACTCCAGGCGGCAGCCTGCCTTGCATTTTAGATAAATATTCCAAAGTACGGCTTCTGGCCCAATAGATGTCTGTGCCATCTTCAAAGATAACATAGACAAAAGACATGCCAAACATTGTAAAGCCACGCACGAGTTTGACTTTGGGAGCTCCAAGAAAAGTCGTCACAAGGGGATAAGTAATCTGATCTTCGATCAAATTTGGACTTCGTCCCATCCATTCAGTAAAAATGATGACCTGCGTATCTGATAAATCGGGGAGAGCGTCGATGGGGCTTTTACGAATCGCCCAGGCAGACCAAAGCAATATCAAAGCTGTACAAATCACAACAATGAAACGGTTTCTTGCACAGAATTCAATAATGGCAGCGATCATTTTTGTTCCATCTCCATTCCTTGCATTCCCCCTCCAGTGGCTTGGATCCGACTCTCTGAATCCATCAAAAATTGGGAGCTCGTTACCACTAAGTCATTTTCATTTAAACCTTTTAAAACCTGATAGTAGCCTCCTCCTTTGGCGCCTAGTTGTACTTCAATAGGTCTGTAAAAACCTGGTGTTTTTTCAATGAATACAATTTTTTTTGTTCCGGTGTCGATAACTGCTGCTTCAGGAAGAGCCAATACAAATCCTATCGGGATCGTTAACTCAATAACCCCGTACATGCCTGGTTTCAAAAGCATTTCCATATTATTGAAATCAAAGCGAAGCTTTGTCGTTCGCGTCGTTTGATCAAGGACATAATTAATAAAATCAACTTGTCCCTCGAAAGTTCTTCCAGGATAAGCATTCATTGTCAAAGTTGCTTGCTGCCCAATGCGAATAGAGGCGATATCTTGTTCAAAAATATCCGCCAATACCCAAACGTGAGAAAGATCGGCAACAGTAAAGATATTCATGCCTGGTTCAACATTCATCCCAGCAAAAGCATTTTTCTGTAACACAATTCCATTGATAGGAGAACGGAGGGTAAGCGTTTTCATGGGGATAGCTTGTCGATCTAAACGATCTATTTCTTCTTGGGGAATATCCCATAATTCTAAGCGTTGCCTGACTGATTCAAGAAGTTTCTGATTTGTGCGGGAGTATTCCTCACCAAAAGTCCCTTTAAGTTGATTCTTTGAACCTTTCTTCGCGATTATGTATTCTTCTTGAGTGGCAAGAAGAGCGGGGCTATAGACAGAAAATAAAGGCTCTCCTTGATTGACAGTCTGGTTGGTGAAGTTCACATAGAGATCGACAATCCATCCACTAAACTTTGTTTGAACATTTGCGACACGCCTTTCATCAGCAGCAACAATGCCCACAGCACGAATAGACTTGTTTATTTCTCGAGAAATAATTTTTTCTGTACGCACTCCAAAGAGTTGGATACGCTGCGGATCGATTTTTACTTCTGCATATCCCGGAGGAGGCATGCCTTCCATATTCGACATACTTGTAGGTTTATCGTTCTGCTCTGATTTCTGTTCCTGTGGTTTTTGCTCTGATTGGCAGCTTATAACCGTAATCGCCACAAAAAACGCAACGATCGCACCTTTTATCGCATCGTATAGTCGCATAAGATCTCCTCCAATGTCATACCCATTGCACGCTCTAGTTCTGCTATGATGATTTCGCGCTCTGAAAGAAAGCGTTCATACTCAAGTTCAGCATTAAACGCTTGTCGCCAAGTATCCAGCAGAAGCACAAACTTTCCTTCACCAGAACGGAAGGAAGAGAGCAATGCTGAGAATGCTTCTTTGACCTTTGGTAAAATTCCATCTCTATAGAGAGAAATTTTATCATCAGTAGATTTGAGTTTTGCAAGTAGCTCCTTCAATTTTCCGGAGATCATGGCTTTCATTCCTTCCAATTCCTTCTGGTTCGCAAAAGCATTAGCACGTGCCTCACGCACTTCTCTTGCTTGTTTTTCTGGAATCCAAATCGGAAGATTAAACCCTACCTTGAACATTATGGCATCATCGACATGACCATCAAAATTATTATTCATTCTTTCATATGCTACACCCACTTCGAAGTCGGGATAGTAGTTACGGCGTGCTAGCTGCGCCATTTTTTCCTGTTCCATGACCATCGCCTGCATTCGATGAAGTTCTGATCGCGAAGTTAAGGCAATTGATTCGGCTTGAATGTATGAGAGTTGAAATGGTTTGGTAAAAGAGGCTATCGGGTCACCTAAAGCTTCATTAGGAGAACGATTCAATAAAGCATTTAGCATACTCTTGAACATTACTTTTTCAGATTCAAGCATGAGACGCTGTTCTTCTAGCATTTGTAGCTCTAACTGCATCTTAATTGTATCTACATATTCTCCTTTTCCAGATCGATACAGTGCCATGCTATCTTCAATTAGCGCATTAACAAGGCTAGAATTATCTGTATTAATTCTTATAGAAACAGCATTAGTATATAATTGATAGTAAAGTAATTTGGTTTGTCGAATGAGCTCGCGATAGGTCGTAATTTGTATGCTCTGTTGCTGTAACATGACTTGCCGTGCAATTTCTCCCTTCAAGCGCAGCTTGCCAGGGAAGGGAATCACCTGGCTAATCTCATAGCCCATCATAGGGGTAAAGTCACTAGTCTTATGAAATTTATTTTGATCAGACGTGATCATTACTTGAGGATCGTCAAGCACCTGTACTCTGTGAACAACTTCATGTGCAGCTTGAATTCTTAAACGCGTTGCATCAAGATTTGGATTTCGACGAATGACTTCATCTACTAGAACATTCAATTGAAGAGGAGAAAAATTGATATTGTCGTCAGCAATACAAAATGTTCTTAATGAACAAAGTAAAAGAAGTAGCCCAAAACCTATAGTCTTAATCATATATCGCGCCTATAGCTATGTTTTTGGCAAGAGGCATCAAGGGCGGCGCTTCCCTTAATAGCGGCGATTTCCCCCAAATTTGCTTGATTTTGACCGCTCATTTATAAAACCATGAGTATGCATGTCTTTGAAAATCAATGACAAACGCTATCATTGCATCAAATATTAAAATTCTTTGTGCATATTCCTTACTTGTCTTATAAAGTCTTTTTTGATTTGACGTCAACGATAAATTCTTCAAGAACAACCCATTTGACTTAAACGGGTAGATTTTATAGATTTAAGAAATGAGACAATCAAAATATATGAAGCAATTAGATCCGTTTCTTAACGTTCCTTTTTTTACAGCAGCAGATGCAGAAAAACAGGATGTCCCAAGGCATGCACTAGCTTATTTAGTGAGAAAAGGCACTTTAGAAAGGATTTATCCAGGAGCTTACCGCTTTGCTCAATATGAACCAGAAGTTGAGATTCAGTGGGAAAACTTAGCATTGGTTGCAGCGAGCATTCCTGATGGGGTCATCTGTTTGATTTCTGCGCTTTGTTACTACGATTTGACGGATCAGATTATGCGAGAAATCTGGATTGCAGTACCCCATGAATCCCATCCTTCAAAGCGACCCAATACCAGAATCGTCAGAATGCGTAATACTGAGCTCGGAAGAATCGAAATTGCTTTAGGTGAATATAACGTCCATATTTTTGATAGAGAGCGTTGTATTGTTGATGCGTTTCGCTATCTGAGCAAGGAAATTGCAATAAAAGCAATTCAGAAATATTTTCAGAACACTAAATATAAGCCAGACCCTAAAAAACTTGGCGCATATGCAAAGACGTTGCGTGTAAACATCACCCCATACATTTTATCTTATACAACATGACGTCGGATTTAGAAAAATCATTTAAAGCAAAACTGCGAGCTATCGCGAAAGAAAAAAATCGAGATCCCGCTGATCTTTGGCAGAATCTCACACTTGAGCGCTTTCTCGTGCGTTTGGCTAAGTCGAATTTCCGTGAGCATTTTGTCTTAAAAGGCGGTATTCTTCTCTCCAAATATATCGAAATTGGGAGAGAAACAAGCGATCTCGATTTTCTCGCACAAAGCTTGAGTAATGGAGTTGGAGAATTAAGGAATATTTTTGAGGAAATCGCAAGCATTGACCTTAAAGATGGATTTATCTTTCAAGAGCTTAAAGTAAGCGAACTGGCCCATCCTCATATGGGATATCCAGGAGCTGAAGTAGCGATGATTGCATATTTTGGCAATATTAGGTTTAAAGTTGCTATAGATATTGGCTTTGGAGACGTTGTAGAACCTATTGAATATTCGATTCCACTAACAACACCTTCGAAAGGCATGCTTTTTGAAAGCAGTGTAAAGCTGTCTTGTTATCCCAAAGAATTTATTTTTGCCGAAAAATTGGAGACGATTGTCCATCGAGGTTCCTTTAATAGCCGCATGAAAGACTTTCACGACCTTTATTCCATGATATCCTCTTCACAATTGCCGTTCTTCCTTAATTTAGAAGGGATTATACGCACGGTATTCGAGCATCGGGAGACCATCCTTGTTTTGCCGATTGCATATGAGAAGGACGAAAGGTCGCGAATGCAAAATTTTTGGAGCGAGTATCTAAAAAATTTGCGTGCAGAGAATCTACCCTTAAACATTGATCAGGTTCTAGTTAAGATTAACGATTGGCTTCGATTAAATACCAATCTTATAGAGAATCAAAAATGAGGACTGCTTATGTCGAAATTTTCTCAGCTACTTCTTTTACTTCTACCCATTTTTCAAGGATGCTGTTGTCAAACTTACGATTATCAAAATATCCCTGAAGGACCTCGCATGAAGGGTATTGTAGCAACTAGAAATGCTCCAAGTACTAAACGAAATAGCGAAGGTCCCAGAATGAAGGGCCTACCGACTCCTCAAGGTGATTCTGATAATTAGAATTCTCTAAGCAGCAGCTGTCATTCTAAATAGGGAAACAGCTGTTTCCCTATTTCATCTTTCCTTAAATCTGGCAATTTCATCTTAATCTCGCCATATTGCATGTAAAATGGACATATGCACTTTACCACGCGTATGTTCAATATGTAGATGCAAGAAAATCAAAAAATCTGACAGAATAAAAATTCTTTAATATCAGAGGAGCATGCCTATATCAAATGACTATACAATTTTTTAGACCAAAAGGGAGACCAAAGCATAAATTTGGTGCAGTTCCTTGCGAGAGGGATGGTAAAAAATTCCCATCGAAATTAGAGCGAAGGTATTACGATAAGCTCCAAATCCTTCAAAAAGCAGGAGAGGTTTTGTTTTTTCTAAGACAAATCCCCTTTGACCTCCCTGGAAAAGTGCGATATGTTTGTGATTTTCAAGTTTTTTATGCAAATGGTGAAATAAGCTTTATCGATACCAAAGGAAAGGATACGGCTTTAAGCCAGACAAAGCGAAAGATGGTTGAGGATTTATATCCAATTACCATTGAAATCGTCAGCAAAGTTTAAATTAAGCCATTAAGGCTTCTACTCAATTACTCTCTCTACTCCCCTTCCTCAATTACTCTCTTAAATCTTAAATACCGATTTTCTATCGTTTTTTACCAATTTGGTAATTAGGAAAAAATTGGTCTACAAGTTCTGTACAAGAAAAAAAATTAAATCAGAGAGATGAAAGATGGCAAAGAGCAAAACTAAGGATTCGGAGGTCCAGCCGGTCGAAATTGAGACCCCCGCGCAAGAATCTGAAATCGTTTTAGATGAGCTGGTATGGCATACGGAAACCAGGCAGATCAAAGACTTCAAAGATCACGAGAAAAATCCTCGCAAGATCACAAAAGATCAGATGGAAAAGCTAAAGCAATCATTAAAAAGCTTTAACTATGTGGAGACCATCGTCGTCAATCTAGATAATACTATCTTGGCTGGCCACATGAGGGTTAAAGCTATGAAAGCACTAGGTCGTGGAAAAGAAAAAATCGAAGTGCGGGTTCCAAACCGGCAGCTTACTTCCAGGGAAGCTGAAGAATATCTTATTCGCAGCAATAAGAATTCTGGGGAATGGGATTGGGAGCGTTTAGCCAATGAATGGGAGGTAAAAGATTTGTTCAATTGGGGATTTACCGAAACTGAACTTCAGTTCAAAGACCCCGAAAAGATTGAAGCGATTGATGACGGCTATGAAGAAGAATTGCCGGAGGAACCAAAGTCTAAGCCTGGCGATATTTATGATTTGGGAAGGCATCGGCTAATCTGTGGATCCGCCACAATTCATGGTGATATCGAAAAGGTACTTGAGTCAGAACTGATTGATCTGGTAATCACAGATCCCCCTTATAATGTTGCGTATAAGGGCGGCACAAAAGAGAAGCTTACCATTAAAAATGACGATCTCTCAAATGAGGACTTTGAATCCCTTTTGCGAGATTTCTATGTGAATGCTTTCGTCTTCATGAAAGAAGGAGCTGGAATCTATGTATTTCATGCCGATTCTGAAGGGGAAAAATTCCGCCGGTTTTTCAGGGAGTCAAACTTAAAAATGACACAGTGTCTTATCTGGTTAAAGAACTCCCTTGTTCTTGGACGGCAAGATTATCAATGGCAGCATGAACCTGTCCTTTTCGGGGGCAAGGAATACAGCGACCATGATCCTGTGCTTTACGGATGGAAAGAGGGAGAGAAGCATCGTTGGTATAATAACCGCAAGCAAACCACCCTTCTTAAATTCGATAGGCCGCAGAGAAATGCCGAGCATCCTACCATGAAACCTATCCCATTAATTGGCTATCTTATCAATAACAGCTCAAAGAAGGATGATCTTGTATTCGATTTCTTCCTGGGCTCCGGGACAACACTAATCGCAGCAGAGCAGTTGGACCGCCGATGTTTTGGTTGCGAGCTCGATCCAAAATATTGCGATGTTATTGTCGATCGTTATAGGAAGTACAAGCTGCATAGAAACGAGCCATGCAACATTAAGTTGAATGGTGAAAATTATGCCTAGAAAGCCTACAGGCCAGCCAAATGGTCGGCCTAAGAAAACAGTCAAACCACCAGTGGATCCGCAATCCCCTCCTGCTGAATGGAAGGGAATTGTGCCTGCAAAAGAAATCAACCTGGATCAAGTGCTCTATTGGACGGAAATGCAAGCGACAGCCGAAGAAATTGCAGGCTCTTTTCGAGTCAGCGTCGATACCTTGGATCGAAGGTTGAGGGAGGCTTTTGGTATGGGTTTTGCGGAGCTAAGAAAAAGGTGCAATGGGCGTCATAAACTCTCCCTTCGCCGTTATCAATTTCAGCAAGCTGAGCACAGCGCAACCATGGCTATCTGGCTTGGAAAAATATGGCTTGGCCAAAGAGAAACTATTGTCACGGAAACAATCGTCAAGGGAGAAGACCCTGTCCAGATTTACATTCCCGATAACGGCAGAGGCGACTGCATAGAAGAAAAGGTGGAGGACCCCCATGCCTAAAATCATACCTCAGAAAGGTCCTCAATACCAGTTCTTGAATGCTTCGGCGGATATTGTCATTTATGGTGGAGCTGCTGGAGGCGGCAAAACTTGGGCTCTTTTAATGGAATGCCTGCGACATAGAAATGTTCCCGGATTCTCTGCTGTAATATTCAGAAGAAACAGCACTCAAGTCCGCAATCCAGGCGGCTTATGGGATACAAGCTGCGAGCTTTTTGTTCATGCGAACGGAACTCCTAAGGAGTCCACTCTTGAATGGGATTTCCAAGGAAATGGCAAAGTCAAATTCGCTCACCTAGAGCATGATAAAACACGCTTTGACTGGCAAGGCTCACAGATTCCCCTTGTCGGGTTTGATGAGCTTACTCACTTTTCCTGGCAGCAATTTGTTTATATGCTCTCAAGAAATCGATCAACTTGCGGAGTGAAGCCATATATTCGAGCCACTACCAACCCAGATACAGATTCCTGGGTTCGACAATTTATTTCCTGGTGGATTGATGAAAAATCAGGATACCCAATCCCCTCACGAAGCGGAAAAACTCGCTGGTTCTTCATTCAAAATGATCAGACAATTTGGGGGTCTAGTCGCGAAGAGTTGATAGGAAAAGACCCGAGTTGCCTGCCCAAGAGCGTTTCTTTTGTAGCTTCAACCGTGCATGATAATAAAATCCTACTCGATAAGGATCCTGGATACTTAGCCAACCTTAAAGCGCTTCCTCGTTTCGAAAGAGAGCAACTGCTAATGGGAAACTGGAACGTCAGGCCGACAGCAGGTATGTTTTTCCAGAGGAGCTTTTTTGAAGTTGTCAAAGCCATTCCAAAGGGCGGATTAAAGGCCGTGCGTTATTGGGATCGAGCAGCAACAAAAAAAACAGAAAGCAATGACCCTGATTATACTGTTGGTCTGCGTCTTGAAAAGGATAAAAATAATATTTTGTACATCACCGATATGGTAAGAATTCAGCAAAGTCCTTTAGGGGTTCAAAATGCCATCAAAAATACGGCAAGTCAAGATGGCGTTTCGATAAGGATTGGTATCGAGCAGGATCCTGGCCAGGCTGGAATAAGCGAAGCAGATTATCTCGTTAGAATGCTTCAAGGATATAACGTGAAGACATTCAAAGCTACCCAGGACAAAGTAACGAGAGCTCTCCCTGTCTCTTCTCAGGCAGAGGCTGGAAATATCAAGATCCTGCAGGCGTCCTGGAACGAAGATTTTTTAAGAGAGGTGGAAAATTTCCCTGAAGGAAGCCATGATGATATTGTTGATGCTCTGAGCGGTGCTTTTTTGATGCTTACTGATTCGACATATGACCTGACCGCTTTGACAACTCTTTGATATAACATCCTTATTTTAAAAAGATTTATTAATGAATTCCACGAGTGAAAATGTAACAGAAAAACCCAGTTGCCGTTAATGGGTTTTTCTGTTACATTACGGGTATGATAAGATCCAAGTACTCAGCCGCGCTCAAAGCGCTGTCCAAAAAAGCAGTTTTTTCTTCCGCAGAAGGAAGGAAAGCAGGAATCCCTCCCCGGATGCTTGCCTATTTTTGCACGAAGGGGCAGATCGAGCGGGTCAGCAAAGGGATGTATAAAATCACCGACCTTGATTTTGACTCCGAATTCGAATGGGAAGATCTCGCGGTTACTACTTTGAGCATCCCGAATGGGGTCATCTGTCTCATTTCTGCTCTATGCTATTACGGTTTAACGGATGAAATCATGAGGGAATTTTGGATTGCTATTCCGCATGCCACCACCTCCCCTGCCAGGGAAAATGCTCACATCGTCCGGATGCGGAACATCTCTTTTGGACAGACCACGATTAAAATCGGCAGCCAGAAGCTCAAAATTTTCGATCGGGAACGGACTGTCGTGGACTCTTTCCGCTATCTGGACAAGGAAACCGCTTTAAAGGCTTTGCAAGCTTATTTAAAGACAAGCAAAGATAGAAAACCGGATATCGACAAGCTTCTAAGATATGCGAAGAAGCTTAGAGTCGACTTAACTCCTTACATTTCGGCGTTTACACTATGAAATCTGCAATCGAACAATCAATCAAAGAGAAAATCAAAGCACTGGCCAAGGAGCGGGAAACAACCTTTGCAGAACTTTGGAGGAATCTGATCTTAGAGAGATTTTTGACCCGTTTAGCGCGTTCTATTTACAGGGAAAAATTTGTTCTGAAAGGAGGATCCCTCCTGGCAAAATACATCCATCTTGGAAGGGAGACGCAGGATCTTGACTTCTTCATTCAAAAGCTATCGAATACTGAAGAGTCTTTAAGAACTGTGTTGCAAGCGATCTGCGATATCAATGCTAATGATAGCTTTGCCTTCGAAGTGGCTAAAATCAAGATCCTCGATCATTCGCAGCTCGCATACACAGGAGCTGAAATTACGCTGCAGGCATTGTTCGGCGCCACCAAGACGGTCATGCGCATGGATTTAGGATTCGGCGACCGCGTGGAGCCAATTGAATATCCCATGGATTTGACTGCCACATCGAAAGGCCCTCTCTTTGAAAGCAGAATTTCTCTGCATTGCTATCCGAAGGAATTCATTTTTGCAGAGAAATTAGAAACGGTTGTTTTCCGAGGAGGAGGCAACACCAGGATGAAAGATTTCCATGACCTGTACTCGCTAGTTCGCTTAGATGTTCTCGACAGCTCTCTTGCAAAGAAAGCCGTCCAGCTGGTTTTCCACCACAGAAAAACTCTTCTGAAGAAACTACCGGTTGCATTCGGCATGGATGCTTTAGAAACGCTTGAGAAAAACTGGACTCCCTACCGTAGAAAAATCAAAGCGAAAAAAGGCGCTCTCAAACTGCCTGAATCGATAGAGGATGTGATTTCAGTCCTGAACCAATGGCTGAAAGAAAACGCATTCTTCTAATTCGAAGCAGCTTCCAGACATTCTTTTTCGTAAAGCATCTGAATGGCATCGCAAGCAATGACCGAGCGGTCGATCTTTCTATCTTTGCGCAAGCGATGGATATAAAGCTCAGTAAATGCTTGCTCTGCTTCCTCGGTCAGATAAATAGTAGCTTTGATTTTTTTCTTGTTGCGGCGACTGACTACTAATTGATCATCTTGGCTACTGATATCTTTAGTGGTTTGCTGTACTAGCTCTTGAACTTCTTCGCTCATGTCATTACTTAGCCTCCTTAACGATGTAGAAATAAGAGGTATAAAAGATAAGGCGATTAGAGGTCAATAGGCATTTAGCATTAAAGATTGAAAAACGCATTAAATATGGAATAGCTAAAGCGACTTGCTGTAAAATGTTTGTAACCATCAAAACTTCAAGTTGCCACGAAAGATTTTTTGAGCTATCTTTTCTTGTTTATAAAGCCGCTTATAAACAAGTTGAGGTGTCGATGCCGAAAAATGAACTCAAAGACTCAAAATCCCACAAAAAAATATTTGAAACAAAAAAAACTAATAAAACTTTTGATCTGGCCATCATAAAGACCGAGTCTAACTCCCCCATCAAAGAAATAATATGCAGGAAAGAACATAAAAAATTATTCGAGGTTTTTTGTGAGGGGAAGCAACAGCTATGACTTTACTGCCAGCAATCTTGGAGCCTCAAGTCACCTCCAATTTGGAAACCTATGAACAAGCAGCGTCTTTCAAAGCTAATTCGGTTTGGAAGAAACTAGACGAAATTTCTGTAGAGGAAGCGATTTCTTATTGGCTACTGACTTTAAGTCCAAAAACACAGCTTAGCTATAGATCGGGTATGAAAAAATTAGTCGAGTTCGGATGGCTTAATCCCCTCATCAGCTTGCAACAATTTGCTTTGATCAATCATGAAGGTATTATCGACAGCATTAAACTGTTTCAGGATTGGGCAGAAACCACCAGACAGGCTCGTGCAGCCTGTTATATCTCGTTTACTGGATTTTTGAGTCGTCGCCTTGAAGGCGTTATAAAAAAGGCCATTCCAAATAAAGAGGGAAACGCAAAAACATTCTTTAGCGTATATGAAAAGGTTAAAACTCATGCAATGACACAAGCGCAGTGGATTTTATTCTTCAAGGAATTAGAAAAGCTCAATCCACGCGATTGTTTGATTGGAAAAGTGATCTTACAAGGTGGTAAGAGGGTGAATGAGGTATTATCTTTGCAAACCAACCAAATTGATTGGGACTGCTGTGAGATTACATTTGTTCAGTCAAAAATGAGAAGACTCAAGAAAGAAACGGTGATTACCTATTCAGAGAGCATTATGAAGCGGCTTAAAGATTACATTGAAGAAAGAGCTGGGCACGTATTTATAACTAGGTCTGGAAAACCTGTCATGATCAATCAGGTAGCTATCACCTTTGGAAAAGCTGGGAAAGCTGCCGGGATTCCTTTTAAAGTTTCCCCCCATGTGTTGAGAGCTTCTGCTGTTACTTACCTTAAGCAGCAAGGATTTCAAGACAGCGATATTATGCGTGTAACCGGACATTCCACAGCAGAAATGGTTTACGCTTATGATAAATCATCACGAGCCGACAATGCGAGTAAAAAAGTCAATTTGATATCTTAGAAATTTTCTGAATGTGCGAGGATTACAACGCGGAAGGCAAATTATGCAGCAGCTGTTGCACAATTTGTCATCTCTTAATTTGCCTACAGTGAAGCAAATAGAGGGAATTCGCTTCGTTTAAAAATTGCCATGTGTTAAATAAAAATTACTATTTACTCAAAGAAACCAAGGTCCCCAATGACACAAATGGCCGAATGCTACCTTTCGCCTAAAAAAGCTAAGATATCAGTGGCCATGAATTGTGTCACCACAATTATTCTTGCAGGGGGAAATGGTACACGCCTTGAACCACTTACAAATACACGGTGCAAGCCAGCTGTTTGTTTTGGTGGTAAATATCGTTTGATTGATATTCCTATTTCTAATGCCATTCATTCGGGTTGTTCTAAAATTTTTGTTATTTCTCAATACCTTTCATCTTCACTTAACCAACACATATTTAATACTTACCATCCAGGTGCATTTTCTTCTTCTTCTATTGAGCTGATATCGGCAGAACAAAAACACTCGCATAAATCATGGTTTCAGGGAACAGCATGTGCTATTCGACAAAATCTGCATTATTTTATTGAAACTTCTGCAGAATATTTTCTTATTTTGTCGGGCGATCAGATTTATAACATGAATTTCCAACACATCATTGATTTTGCTAAAGAGACTTCTGCTGATCTAGTAATTGCAGCACTGCCTGTAAATGAGGAAGATGCAAAACGCATGGGGATCATGAAGTTAAACGAAGATTACTCCGTCACTGAATTTTATGAAAAACCACAAGAACAAGAACTTTTAAATCAATTGCGTTGTTCCTCAAATACTCTTGAGAAAATGGTTGGAGGAGAGATTGGCAAACGACAATTTCTTGGTTCGATGGGAATTTATGTCTTCAAGCGACAAGCATTATTAGATTTGCTGCAATGTGATCCTCGAGAAGATTTTGGTAAACATCTGATTCCAACTAAAGTCGGCCAAGGAAATGTTTTTGCTTATCCTCATAACGGTTATTGGGAAGACATCGGCACTATTGAATCATTTTTCAAAGCCAATATTGCACTGACGTCGTCTAATCCTGAATTCAATTGTTGCGAAGAAAAAAAACATATTTTTTTCAGACAACATTATTTATCAGCTCCCAAGATCATTAACTCAGCGATCACGAATGCTATTATCTGTGATGGATCTTTGGTTCAAGCCGCAGAGGTTAGCAATAGCATTATTGGATTGCGGTCGATTGTTAAGCACTCGGCTTTGTACAATTTTGACTACTCCGACTAATGGTTCAATCGAACCGAAAAAAATTAAAAATTGATAGGAATGTAACGTTCGTCGCAAACTGCTGTTCGTCTAAAAACACAATCAGCGACGAAATTATGACATCCCTATCGCCTACAATTTTAACAATTCTTGCCCCTTTTGCGGTACTTTTTTCCTGTCCCGTTTGGAAAAATGCCAGGACGATGCTGATAGGAGCCCTTCTGTGCCGTGGCAAACGTACCGTTTGTGCAATCCTTAGAGTTGTAGGCTTGAGTGATAACAGCAGTTTTGCAAAGTATCACCACGTGCTGAACCGAGTAAACTGGTCGCCATTGATGGGCTCGAAGATACTCTTTAAAATGCTCTTAGAGCTCATTGGCAATGCCCTACCGCTTGTAATTTTTGTCGATGAGACCCTGGAACGACGTAAAGGATCAAAAATTAAGGCCAAAGGATACTACCGCGATGCTGTTCGCTCTTCCAAGAACACCCTGGTTAAGAGTTCTGGGCTGAAGTGGCTCTCTATGGCGGTATCCTGGCGATTTCCATTTTCATCGCGTCATTTTGCGCTGCCATTTATGACAGTATTGGAACCATCAGAGAAAAGCGATAAACTCACAAAAAAACGTCATAAAACTACTCTTCAGTGGACTGTACAAATGATCCTCCAAATTTTAACGTGGGCTAATAATATCCCTCTCATTCTCGTTGGAGATGGTGGATTTGCATCTGGAAAACTTGCTTGGGTCTGTTTAAAGCATAAGATTTCTCTGGTCACGAGGCTAAAGATGAATGCACGTCTCTATGATTTCCCGCCTGAAGACTCTGGTAAAAGAGGTAGAAAAAGGGTGAAGGGAGTTAGATTATTTGGCTTCAAACATATGCTTTCTATGGCAGATCTCGGATGGAAAGAAGCGGATATTCAGGCATATGGCAAGAAAAAAGTCATCAAATACGTTTCGGGGACCAGTCTGTGGGGAGTTGATGGCTTTCCTCCCGTTCCTATTAGATGGGTATTGGTGGTTGATCCGGATGGTGAATTAGATCCAGTTCCTCTGATGTCGACAGATGTGACTCTTTCACCTGAAAGGATTGTAGAGCTGTATGCCCAAAGGTGGAATCATGAGGTAACGTTTGAGGAAGTGCGTGAGCATTTGGGGGTAGAAACACAGCGGCAATGGTCAGACAAAGCAATCGCTCGAAGCACTCCAATTTTGTTAAGTCTCTACACAATAGTTTGCCTGATTGCAAATCGCTTAAACGAGGAGCGTCCGATCGCCGTTGCACAGACAGCTTGGTACGAGAAAAAGGAGGCCACATTTTCAGATTTGTTAACAGCTGTCCGCAAGGTGCTGTGGAAGGATAATTTAATTTTCAGGAAGCTTATTCCAGAGTCCTTCCGTGAAAATAATTATGAGTCAGAAGTGAATGAACCAAGAAAAGAGGATGCACATCACCCAAGAGTCCCGTGGATAGGATCATTAATTGAATATCTGGCAGCGGCTTAGCCTGGAAAAACGATTAGATTTGTACAAAGTCGAGAAGCAAGGTTCAATCATTAAGAATAGCTACATCATTGGTAATGATTTTTATTCTTCTCCAATACGTTATGAAGGCATTCCAAGCAATCCCATGATCGGAGAAAACTGCATCATTGATCACGCTATAATCGATAAAAATGTGTGTATAGGAAATAACGTCCGGCTGATAAACAAAGATAAATTGATGAATTATAGTAACGATAAAATTTGTATTCGAGATGGGATTATCGTTGTCCCTCGTGGGACTCATCTACCGGATGGATTTATTTTGTGATGCACTGAAGTTTTTAAAAAATTTAAAAGGAGATATGTATGACACTTACAAAAAACGCACCCTTAAAGCCATCAGAAACAAATTCAACAACTTCTAGTCCTGTTCAAACTAATGATAAAAAGAAAGCAAAAGCTGAGCTTACTCGTGTTGTGATTCATTATGATGTGGGATTTAACAATAGTATTTTTATTAGAGGGAGCGGGGTTGACCTCAGCTGGGATAAGGGAATAATGTTAATGAATACACGGCCTAACGAATGGGTTTGGGAAACTGACAAGTCATTTAATTTATGTGAATTCAAAGTGCTAATCAACGATTCTCAATATGAGCAAGGAGATAACCATAAATTGACCAGCAAAAATGATCTTGAGTATACGCCTCGTTTCTCTTGATAATGACGCAAGTGTCTAATGCTTTTATGATTAATTATGTCAATGCTTCCGGAAGGAATATTAAAGAGTGATCCATCCCCAAATCGACATTTTGCAGATTTGCTGATTCTTTTTTCAGAATTCAAATGTGTCCATAAATCTGCAAAATGTCGATTTGGGGATCGAAAAATGAACAAAAATTTTGATCCCGAAATCAGCAATGTGTCGATTTCGGGATTAAAAAAGTTAAATATCACTCTAAAAGTTGTCCGAAATCGATTACTTTATCAAAATATCTCTCATCCAAAACACTCTCCTCAACCCCATTCACATGAATCAGAACAGGTCTAATGGAGCAGTTTCTAGGAATTTTTAAATTCTTTATTTTATTTTCCATTTCCTCAATGATTTTATTGCCGACCAGACTCCTAGAGAATTTAACCTCGCACACATATAGATTAAGGAAGCGAGTTTGGATCATATAGTCAATTTGGCATCCGGCTTGCTTGGTCGTATGACTCTGAAAAAATGGGCCCTCCATTATTATTTCCTCAGGAGAGATCCCTAACATCTTCCAGAGAGTTTTTCTGTTATGGACAACAAGATTCTCAAACTGTAATCCCATGATACCTTCCCACCCAGGAAGTTGGGTTATTAAAGTGGAAAAACTTTCTTTTTCGATGTTAGAACGATTAGGAGCTATATATTTCAAATAAAAGCGTAAATAATTATCACTTAATCGATAACGGCTCAGTTTTCCTTCTTTTCCATTTTTTAGATCCCATGTAAAGTCCCTTTTTACAAAGCCTGCTTTTACCAATTCATCTAAATGTTTACTGAATATCCCCCCCACACTTTTCCCTAATTCATTGCAAATTTGAACAAGCTCTTTTGGACCATTGGCAAGACAGAGGACAATTTCTTTATGTCTAGCTTTAGTACGAGAAAAAAGATCAGAGAATATCTCATCGAATTCTCGCACAAGCAATCCTCCTTTAGTAAAACAGAGATCTTGGATATTTCGCTCTGCAGGAAGATTTGGTTTGATTTGTTCCAAATAAAGCGGAACACCTCCTATTACGGATAACAGCTTGAACTTTTCATAAGGAGTAATACGCTTTTCTTTTGGATGCCAGAAAGCATTACAAACCTCTAATGGAAGCTCTTCAAGCACAAGATCGAGGGTAATTCTTCCCAAAAATCCTGTATTGCTTAGGATATTTTTTTCAATCCATGAAGATACGGATCCACAAAGCGCAATAATTAAGTGTGGATTTTTGCTAAAATACATATCCCAAGCAGTTTTCAAGTGTCCTAGAAAATGAGGATCTTTTCCTCCCATCCATGAGATTTCATCGAATACAATAAGAACTCGACCTTTTTTAGTTTCCTTGGAGAGATACCAGAAGAGATTGCTCCAATCATCTGGCTTAACACCAGGGATACCTGCTCTCTCAAGCTGACGTGCAAAGTCATTTCGCTGAGTTTGGGCTGTTGTTTTGCGAACCGGAGGATTTCCAGAAAAGAAGTAGCTTTTCATTTCTTTTCCAAATTCTGAAAGAAGCCTGCTTTTTCCAATACGTCTTCTACCCCTGACAACAATAAGACTAGCGCTTTTTTTTTCTAAAAGCCCTTTAAGCCGGGTCATTTCGGCTTCACGTCCTATAAACTGAGATGGTTTCATTTTAACTCCTACATTCCTTATGGCACGAGCATACTTAGGATAGAAAGAAAAATCAAGCAGCAAATCGATAAAATAGCCGTTTGCTGCTTGATTTATGTATTAAAAAAAGTAGCAGGAAACAGCAAAAGAGGCTGTTTAATGCTCGATTTTTAAGATGTAAAAAGTAGCAGCAAAAGCAGACTTGGCTTTTTGTGAACTATTTTTTGACCCCTTCTAGAAGGTGAGCTTAAACGAACGTCACTAAAGTCCCATAGGAATTTTCGGATTTTTTGCAGTTTCTACCTGTCCTAAAAGAATTCGATGAGGCGATTGTATAGTACCGTCATCCGCCATATTGAGAGAAAATATTTTCCCTGCACAAGGCTTAACGCTCCATCCATCAACACAACGTTCTAAATCCTGCAATGACCGAAGGAAAACTCCGGCTCGCTGATCCATTTTATATGGATCGTCCATTGTTATCCCAATCACCGGTGTCTTAGCGTCGCCTTTTTTAATACTGCTTCCCAAGCGGCAGAAATCGATAATCTCTCCATCGCAGAGGTCTCCTTCCGCTTTCAAGGGGTGACATTTTTTTAAGCATGCGCTAGCCTCAAACTATTCAGGATAACGATCACAGTGACCCCGACATCAGCAAAAATGGCTAATGCCAAGTTGCTCATTCCAAACAATGCCAATGTGATGAAAATGAGTTTTATTGCTATGGCTAAAAATATATTCAAACGAATTGTTTGGAGTGCTTTTCTGCCTAGCTTAATTAAGAATGGAATTCTGTTTAAGTAGTCACTGAGAATGACAATAGAAGCGGCCTCAATAGCTGTATCACTTCCCAATTCGCTCATTGTAATTCCAACGCTAGAGAGAGCTAGAGCAGGAGCATCATTAATCCCATCCCCTACCATGGCAACAGATTTGTACTTATCTAAAAGGATTTGTATTTCCTTTGCTTTGTCTTCGGGAAGAAGGCTTGACTTCACATCAGCAATACCTACCATTTTAGCTATCGCCTGGGCAGATGTGGGATTGTCTCCTGTTAACATCACAGGAATGATTCCAAGACTTTTAATGTTTAGGATTACCTGTTTACTTTCTGGACGAACCTCATCCAAGAGTCCTATTACCCCTTCTACTTCCTTGTGAGTGCAGATGAGGATGACAGTTTTTCCTTCTTTTTGTAATAAATCCATTTTTTCAATAACTTCTTGGGGGACATGATGTTCTTCTAAAATGAATTCTAATTTTCCTATGCAGTGATGTTTATCTTCACATACTAGACAATCAGCTTGGGCTCCTTTGCCCATTTTTATTTGGAAATTTTCTACAGAATGTGGTACGTATTTTTCTGCTTTAGCTGCTTGAACAATACTTTTAGCAAGAGGGTGTTCTGATTGAATTTCAATACCAGCAGCGCAACTTAAAAGATGTTCTTTTGTATTAGATCCAAATGGGATTACATCCGTTACGATGGGATTGCCAAACGTGAGAGTTCTAGTTTTATCTAAAGCAATTGCCTTAATTTTCCCAATAGCTTCTAAATATCTGCCACCTTTAATCAAAATGCCCTTACTAGCTGCATTTCCGAGAGCTGAATAGATGGATACAGGAGTAGATATGACTAGAGCACACGGGCAAGCAATGACAAGTAAAGTTAGTGCATTTTGAAAACTCTGATCAAAAGGTATTGAGAAAAAGTAAGGTGGAATGATCATCCATAAAAAAGCCAAGAGTATGACAGAAGGAGTGTAATAACTTGAAAAAGTTTCAATAAATTTCTGAGTGTGAGCTTTAGCTTGAAAGGCTTGAAGAGTGATCTCTTGGATCTTTGCCAGTGTGGTATCTTTTGAAAGTTTAGTCACTTTAACTTCAATATAACCCTGTTTATTCAATGTCCCTGCAAAAACGAAATCCCCTACCATTTTGTCTTTTGCAATAGGCTCGCCTGTGATCGTCGCTTCATCAACCGCTGTGAATCCAAAAAGAACTTTGCCATCCAAAGGAATCATTTCTCCCGGCTTTACCACTAGCACATCATCAATCTTTACTTGACTAACCGGAACAGGATACTCCCTTCCCTTGATGAAGGCGGTTTTAGGCATTTTTTCTGCCAGGCTGCTAAGAGATGTTTTACTTTGTTGTATTCCAAGGTCTTCAAGTTTTTCTGCAAGATTATACAGAACAATTACAATTGCGGCTTCTTCATATTTCTCTAAGTAAAAAGCTCCAATTACAGCAATTGTCATCAGAAAATTGATGCTTTTGAAATTTAACTGGAATAGAGCTTGAAATCCTTCAAGCAAGGTGTGATGGCCAATAAAAAGAATAATAGATAAAAATAATGGGATGGCAATTACATGTGGTAAATCCCAACCAGACAAAGAAAGAACCTCAAATACTGCTACTAATACAAGCGAGAAGATCAGCCATCGGAATTTTGTATCTTGTGGTAAGTTCATGATTTGTCATTTCCGTTAAAATTTAAGTATTTGCTTTTCTTATAGTGGGCGGGAGAAAAAGTATGATAAAGAGCAGGTAGCAAAATTAGTGTAAGAAGGGTTGAGCTAATCAATCCGCCAATGACGACTGTCGCCAAAGGTTTTTGAACCTCAGCCCCTGTTCCAGTCGCAAGTGCCATTGGCACAAATCCTAAGGAAGCCACTAAAGCTGTCATGAGAACTGGACGAAGCCTTGTTAGGGATCCTTCTTTTATGGCTAAA
Organism: uncultured Chlamydiae bacterium; assembly: GCA_937894565.1. Lineage (GTDB taxonomy): Bacteria > Chlamydiota > Chlamydiia > Chlamydiales > CALBHK01 > CALBHK01. The sequence goes on along the minus strand of CALBHK010000397.1, from coordinate 30,900 downwards.
TTAAGGTCATCTTTTTCGGCGAGAAGCTGATTAATATATGTGATGAGAACAAGTCCATTGAGAACAGCTATTCCAGATAAAGCAATAAATCCAACGGCTGCAGAAATTGAAAAAGGCATATCTCTTATCCAGAGAGCAACGATTCCGCCTGTTAAAGCAAGAGGCACTCCACTAAAAACTAATAGTGCATAGCGTACTGAGTTAAAAGCGGTATATAGTAGAAGAAATATAAGACCTAGGCAAATGGGAACAACAATAAATAAACGTTGTCTAGCTGAAATCAAATTTTCAAACTGTCCACCCCAATTGAGCCAATAGCCATCTGGTATCTTGACTTCGTCTTGAATCTTTTTCTTAGCTTCTTCGACGTAAGATCCTAAATCTCTTCCACGTACATTGGCTTGAACAGCAATAAAACGCTTCCCATCTTCTCGACGAATTTCATTCAATCCTTCAGAAACTTTAAGTTCAGCTATTTCGCTTAAGGGGACATAAGGAAAGTGCGCCTTGGTCTTATTTCCAGAATTTTCCTTTACAGGGAGTGGAATTGGTAGGTTTCCTAATGCCTTAATATCTTCCCGCTGTGTTTCTGGAAGTCTAACCAATATATCAAAGCGACGGTCACCTTCAAAAATTTGTCCTGCTTTTCCCCCTCCCGCTGCTATAGCTAAAACATCTAATCCTTCAGAAACATTAATACCTAGGCGACTGGCTGCTTCTCTGTCGATTTTCACGTCTAAAACAGGTAATCCTTTTGTTTGAGCTATTTTAACATCAGCTGATCCAGGAATTTTTCTAAGAATATTAGCAATATGATCTGCTGCTCTCTGCATAACGTCAAAATCATCTCCATAAATCTTCACAGCTAAATCACTTCTTACTCCAGAAATCAATTCATTAAATCGCATTTCAATAGGTTGAGTAAATTCATAGTTATTTCCTGGTATTTTATTTACTTCAGTTTGGATCAGTTCGATCAAGTTTGTTTTGTCTAAATTAGGCTCTGGCCACTCCTCTCTTGGTTTAAGAATGATGAATGTATCAGAAACATTAGGTGGCATCGGGTCTGAAGCCATTTCTGCAGTTCCTGTTTTAGAATATACATAAGCAACTTGAGGAAATTTCTTGATCGTTTTCTCAACCATGGTTTGCATTTCAGTTGATTGAGTGAGGGAAGTGCTTGGGATTCGCACTGCATGCATGGCAATGTCTCTTTCATCAAGAGTTGGAACAAATTCTTGCCCTAGTTGATAAAATAAGATAAGAGACAGGGCAAAAATGACAACGCCGGAAGATATAGTCCACCAAGGGAATTTCAAGGATTGATCTAAAATCGGGCTATAAATCCTTTTTGAGTACTCAACTATTTTATTTTCTTTCTCTTTTAAATGACCTTTAACAAAAACAGCGATCATGGCAGGTACAAAGGTAAGGGAAAGCACAAATGCTGATACCAGAGCGAAAATGACTGTCATGGCCATAGGGTGAAACATTTTTCCTTCAACTCCGGTAAGAGTTAAAATAGGAATATAAACGGTGATAATGATGGCTTGTCCAAATACAGTTGGTTGAATCATCTCTTTGCTTGCTGTTAAAACCTCTTGCAGACGTTCACTAAGCTCTAAAGTTCTTCCAAGCTCATGTTGCTTTTGCGTTAATCTCCTTAAACAGTTTTCGGTAATAATCACAGCCCCGTCAACGATTAAACCGAAGTCAATAGCGCCAAGACTCATTAGGTTTCCACTAATCTTGGACTGAACCATACCTGTGGCTGTCATAAGCATGGAGAGAGGAATTACCATAGCAGTAATCAATGCTGCTCTAAATTGACCTAGAAATAAAAATAACACTGCAATGACTAGAATGGCTCCTTCACCTAGGTTGCTTACTACCGTTTTAATGGTTGCATTTACAAGCTTAGTACGATTTAAAACAGCTTTGGCTTCGATATCTGAAGGAAGTGTTTTATTGATCTCTTTGAGTTTCTCATCTACGGCTTGGGATACCGTTCGGCTATTTGCTCCAATCAACATCAAAGCGGTTCCAACCACTGCTTCGTGACCATCCTTGCTAGCGCTACCTGTCCGCATCTCTTTCCCGATGATAACTTCCGCAATATCCCTGACTCGAATTGGGATACCTTCTATTGTCGCTAAAACAATGGTTTCGATTTGGATAGGAGCATCTAAACGCTCATCCGATTTGATAAGTAAGCTTTCTCCCTTCTTTTCAATATATCCAGGTCCAACACTGGCATTGTTTTTTTTTAAGCTAGAAATAATGTCATCAAAGCTTAAACCAAGAGCAATCATACGCTCAAGGTTTGGTTCTACGTGATACTGTCTGACGTATCCTCCAATAGAATCGACACCAGCTAATCCTTTAACTCCTTTCAACTGAGGTTTGACAATCCAGTCTTGAACTGTTCTTAAATAAGAAGCCTTTTCAATATCTGTGTTTAAGAATTGACCTTCTGGGGATAGATATCTTCCATCTTTCTGCCAACCTGGTGATCCTTCTTTAAGTTCTGCTCCTTTTCCATTAGGATGCTTAAAATCTACAGTCCACATATAAACTTCACCCAGTCCTGTAGATACAGGTCCCATTCTTGGATCTGCACCTTGTGGAAGGTTTTCTTTGATTTCACTTAGGCGTTCATTAATTTGTTGCCGAGCAAAATAGATATTCACATCATCATCAAAAATAGCGGTGACTTGAGAAAAAGCATTTCTAGAAATAGATCGCGTCATCTGTAGGCCAGGGATGCCTGCTAATGCGGTTTCAATGACATAAGTCACCTGTTTTTCTATTTGGATGGGAGAAAATCCTGGTAACGTTGTATTGATCTGGACTTGATTGTTAGTGATATCTGGAACAGCATCTATCGGAAGACGAGTAAATGAATAGATACCAAATCCAGTCACGACTAAGGTGAATAGAATGATAGCCAGAGGATAGTGGATAGAAAATCTTAGAATTTTTTCAATCATCAGTGTTCATGCTCCGCTTCTTTTTTGCTTAAATCAGCTTTCAATAAAAATGTTTTTGAAGAGGCGTATTCTTCTCCTGCACTTAAGCCTGAAAGAATTTCAACATTTTTATCGTCGCTAACACCTACTTGGGTTTGTCTTTTTTCAAAACCTTCAGGTACTTTTACAAAAACAAAATCTTTGCCTTCGATCTCTTGAATCGCCTCTTTAGATATGACAAGGGGAACAAAAACATTTTCAGTTGCAATATTTACCTTAACAAAGGAACCAGGGCGCCAGTTTCCACTCGGATTTGTCAATTCGGCTACAGCTTTAGCCGTTATAGTTTCATCTTGAATGATCGGACTAAGATAGATTATTTTTGCCTGTGCGATCTTTCCATCTACAGGAAGAGAAATATCCACCATTTGTCCCTCTTTTACCCTCACAAGATCCTTTGGATATATCCCGATCTCTATCCAGATGATGCTAAGATCAGCAATCTCGTAAATCGTCGTCGTATTTTCAATAAATTCCCCCTTATTAATGTGACGAGCGATCACAATTCCATCCATAGGAGATCGGATGTCGTAAAGTCTTAAATCAGGGTTATGTTCATTAGAAAGCTCTTTGATTTCTTCATCCTCAATCCCAAAGGCATGGAGTTTTTGGTCGGATAATTGAACATTAATTTTAGCTTCTGCATAAGCTGATTTTGCATTTAAATAATCCTGTTCAGCAGAAACTTTCTTCTCATGTAAACGTTTTTCACGGTCTAAAAGAGAAAGGGCAAGGCTTTCTTTCTCTTTAGCTGCTAAATAATTCGCTTTGATATCTGCCATTTCACGACTTTCCAAAATAGCTAAGACTTCACCTTCTTTAACTCGATCTCCAATGTTTTTTCGAGCTTCTTTAGCTACTCCAGAGATTTTAGGCAAAATGTGAGCTAGCCTATCGGGATGCAATATAATTTTTCCTCTAGTGGAAATGGTCACAGACAATTCTCCAGGACCTGCTATTTTTGTTTGAATATCCAGATCTTTAATTTGATCCGATGAAAGTGGAATAATATTTTCTTCGCTATGGCCGTGCTCGTCAGTATGACCATGAGGATTTGCTTCGGCGATTTCTAACGAAGCAATCTCTTTTTTGAGTGGTGATGATGACCAAAACTGCCAAGCCACTATACTACTCATTAAAAGAGCTATCCCTGTAATCGAATAAAATATTTTCATTTTCATAGCCCATCTTCCTGTGTATTTAAATATTCTATATCTGCTATGCTTTTATGATAATTTAGCACGGCTTGAATGTATCTTTCTCTAACTTCAAAAAGGGTTTTTTGAGAATCGAGCATGTCTAAGTATTCAAATTTTCCTTCCTTATAACCTTCTTGAGCTAGTTCAAAAGATTGGAAAGCCGCTTTAAGCACTGTAGATCTTATCCGCTCTGCTTCATTGTAGGCTCTCACTAACTCTTTATGCGCGATAGAGAGTTTATTTTCTAAAGCAAGCTCAAGTTCAATATACTGATCATGAGCTTTAAGCGTTTGAGCCCTTGCTCTCTGTACATTTCCTTGATTCTGATTAAAAAGTGGGATAGGAATAGAAGCTCCAAGGATTAGCCCTTTATTTCCTGTATCTTGAAGTGTTTTGTATCCAAGTATTACTGTCACATCTGGAATAGCTAAAGATTTTTCTAAATTTAAATTTTGATGAGCTGCAAGGTGCCCCATTTGAGATCGCAAAAGTTCAGGATTTCCTCTTAAATCAGATAGACATTCTTCGAAGGGAATTGGTAAATTAATTTCATAAAAAGGAAAACTGACTCTATCAAAATCAGGACAGGAATATCCCCATAAAATCGAAAGCCTTTCTTTATTTTTAGAAAAGTCCGCTTTAGCTTTCTCTAAGTTGATCTGAGCTGTTGAAAGAGCAATTTCTGCTTTATTTTGTTGGATTAGAGAAACTTTACCCGCCTCGACTTTTGCGGTTACTGTCTTATAGACTTCTTCCGCAACTTTCGTTTGGTCTACAGCTAGCGCGAGATTCTCTTGGGAGGCAACAACTAAAGTGAATAATTTTAAAAGTCTATTGAGAAGGAAAAGTTGCTTGGCTTCAAATCCCGCCTGTGCGGCATAGAATTGAAATCTTGCTGTTTGATATCGGAATCCCCTTTTCCCACCCAATTCTACTAGTTGAGCAATTTCATATCGCGATTCTGTAGCTTCCCAACCTTGCCAATTCTTATTCCCAAAGACATTTTCAACACTGTAACCCGCTACTGGATTTGGATAGAGTCGACTTTGAGTTTGAGCCCCAGCCTTTTCATTTATTTCACTATTGGCGATGCGAAGCTTGGGAGAAAGGGATAAAGTTTTGGATACTGCTTCGTCAAAAGAAAGAGTTGTTTCGCAAAAAATCTCACAAGGAAAATATAGGAAGAAGGAAACACAAACGAAATAACATAATCTTTTCCAATTTTTTACACCCATGAATGAAAATCCTCTATAGCTATGCTTTGTGTAAAATTTATCGACTTCAAGCGTCATCTTTTACACATTCAACAAGTGTCTTCGTTTCGAGCTTGCCCGCTTTTGACTCTTTTGATTTTTCGCGCGATTTCTTTTCCTTAAGTTCCTGTATTCCTCTCAATACCAAATCATGCAAAAAATCTTTCATGGGTATCATAGCCTCAGCACAAGCAGACTTTAGCAACGCATGTTCATGTACAGATATGTCAAAACTTAGTCTTACCACTTGTTCTCTCATAGGCAACCTCCTCCTCGGCTTGGAATTCTTTGGTTATCCTATACATATTTGAAATAATGTTTATATACAACCATATAAACATGTATGTAGGCATGGTAATGAATTCTCCAAAATCAACCCACTAAATTTAGTTGGTAGGTTTTGGAGAATTTATGGATGCAGCAAAACCTTGATCTCGGAAAAAATCAATCCACAAATCGACAAATGTTATTTTGTAGATAATTTTTATGATAATGAAATTGATCCGCAAAATGACATTTGTCGATTTGTAGATGCCTTCTAGAGTATAAAAAAAGTATCAGGAAACAGTAAAACCGGCGGATGAAACACAAAACAATGTTTTTTCCGCCGGTTTTAGAGATGTAAACATGGCGGAACACGCAAAGTTTTGTTTGACCAATTACCCTTTTTGAATTACGAAACAGCTGTTTCACAAACTCTTCACTATTATTTTTTTGTAAAACTATGATAAGGTGATTTTTAGAAAAGCTCCCCTCTTTTTCAGGAGGGACGCTGAAATCAAACACTCATCGACACAAAGACGACGATTTTCTCGCCGTTGCCACCAAGTACCCATCTTCCCCAAGTATCATTTTGATCTCTAACTCTTGGGAGTATATGGCTACGTATAATTTTGAGAAAAAATCCGCTGAAGAACAGAGTCGCGTTCCTCATAATGATGGATTTGTCAAGGCCGATGGATGGATCAATGTCCTGACTGGGCTAGGCATGCGAGGACGCGATAAAAACGTCAATGCTCACTTTCGCCTGGAGAAAATATTCGAACAAGCGGAACTGGATCAATTGTATAGATCTGACGGGATCACCCGACGAATCATGGATATTGTGCCATCCGAAATGGTCAGACAAGGGTGGGAAATCGAGGGAGATTCAGGACAAGACATTAATCGCAAAATGGAATCCCTCAAAGCTAACTTCAATTTGATCACTCTGCTTCGATGGGCCAGACAGTATGGAGGCGCTCTTTGTGTGATGGGAATTGCCGATGGCTTACCTCTTGAAGAACCTGTCGACGAGCGAAATATTAGGGATATAAAATGGCTTCATGTATTTGATCGCTATCAATCTTTCAGCAGAGACGGCACTTTCGAAAAGGATCTGAATAGCCCGAATTATGGCTATCCAAATGTCTATACGGTCAATGACACTCGTACAGGAGCTCTATTCTATGTACATCACTCAAGAATTCTACGTGTAGATTGGTCTATACTGCCTCCAAGGCAGCAAAATTTCAATAATGGCTGGGGTGATCCCCTTATTCAGTCAATCTACGATGAACTTCGCAATTATTCCACGGCCTTTGCTAATGCAGGGCTTATCATGCAGGATTTCGTCAATTACACTCTTTCTATTCCCAATCTCGCGGAATTAATCTCTTCACAATGCGCTGACAATCAAGTCATGAAACGGCTTGACATTCTTAATTTAACCAAAGGTGCAACCAATACGATGATATTGGATGCGGCGGAGAAATATGAAAAGGCCTCAACAAATATCTCAGGCATCCCTGAGCTTCTCGATCGTTTTATGCTGGCTCTATCTGCGGTCTCTGGCATTCCAGTATCCCTCCTCTTCGGAAGAAGCTCCGCCGGCATGAACTCCACTGGAGATAACGATGTCAGAAATTTTTACGATATGGTTAAGCAGGAGCAGGAATCCAAGCTTAAACCAGTCCTTGAAAAGCTCACTCGCTACATCATGCTCTCAAAAAATGGACCATTCGCTGGCGACGAACCAGACAACTGGTCCATCAAATTTGTCCCCCTATGGCAGAACACCGAAGAACAAGAAGCCATCGTCAGAAAAATCGTCGCAGAAACAGACGCCATTTATCTCGACAGAGGAGTTCTTGATCCTGCTGAGGTGGCTGTTTCTCGTTTCGGTGGCAACCGTTGGTCTATGAATACTGAAGTGGATCTTGAAGGACGTAAAAACGGTTTTGATCCAGAAGAAGTGGCTGAATTAGAAGAAGAGAAAAAAGCACAGGAAACACCTCCTCCAGGCATTGGACCTGATTTTATGCCTACAGGAATCAGATATCGCTCACCGGTATAACCATGGTTTCTATTGATCAGCTTGCTAAAATTCAACAGAGGCGCATGGGGAAGCTTCAACCAGCAAAGATGAAAAAACCTCCTAAATGGCATCCGCCATCTTCTCTGGAAAGAGAATATATGAGAGTACTTTTCTCTTTAACAAACGAATTAAAAACCCTGATTAAAGAAATCATTATTCCTGCACTCCCCTCTCTGATTTTAGAAGTGGAACAGCTCTATCCGACCTCTTCGGCAAGGGGGGATGATTTTTCAGATGCATTAAAAAGATTGATAAATTCTGTAATACACGCTATAAAGGGTAAAGTTGAAGAAACCATAGCGGAATCAAAAATAATTGGCGCACAAGTCGCCAGGTATAATAAAAGGCAGTTCGACAGAATCAACAATTCCGTTTTCGGAATTGATATTTTTATCGACCAGCCTTGGCTTCAAGACCAGTTAAAACTGTTCGGAAGCCAAAATGCTCAATTAATCCGCTCTCTTCCAGCACAAGAACTCGAACAGGTCGCACAGATCATCGAGAGTGGCTTGCAGGAAGGAAGCAGATTTCACTCAATGACTCAATCAATCCAAGAAAGATTCGGAATTACTAGACGGCGCGCGAAGTTAATCGCGAGAGATCAGACATCTAAATTGAATGCGAGCTTAACAAAACTTAGGCAGCAAGAATTGGGTGTCGAGGAATACATCTGGCAAACGGCAGGCGATGAAAGAGTTCGCCCCACCCATAAAGCCCATGATGGTAAGAAATTTCGTTGGGACAACCCACCGAAAGATACTGGCCATCCGGGAACTGACATCAATTGCCGATGTGTCGCTGTTCCAGTTTTAGAAGGACTCTTAGATATCTAGACTCAACCAATCATCTATCCAACCAATAAGATTTCCAGTAATCCATACATCCAGCTACCCAACCATCCAGCTATACAGTTAACCAACTTATTCTAAATGAAATAGTTGTGATATTAACAATTTGATCTTTGGGTAGAGAAATGAAGTTAAATGATGTTGCTCGCTTTGATAGAGGCCAAGTCAAAGGCGATGCCTTCATTACAGATGAAGGGTATATCAAAGCCAATGCCATAGTCACCCGCACGGGTGTTTTTCTCTATAAAAACCCAGATGGAACTATTCGCAAAGAACTGCGTCATCCTGACGAAGTTTTTAAAATAGACAGTCTGGACACCATGAAAATGATTCCTGTGACAAATGGGCATCCTCAAGAACGCCTTATCTCGGCTGAAAATGCCAAGCGTCTTGCCATTGGCTATACAGGGGAAACAATTACCCAAGACGGTGAGTTCGTCATTTCAAATTTAGTAATTACAGATCTGGCGAGCGTTAAAGACGTTACTGACAGAAACCGTAGAGAGCTGTCTCTCGGGTACACCGTCGATCTCATCCCGGAAGAAGGAAGCTACAACGGCCAGCCTTATAACTTCCGTCAATCCAATATCAAATACAACCACTTAAGCATTGTTGACAATGCCAGAGCAGGCAGTGAGGCAAGAATCGCATTAGATAGTTTCGATGCAGAAGAAATCTTAATAGAGGAGGCCAATATGGCTAAAAGGAAAGTCAAAATTGACGATGACGAGATTTTGATGGAGGACAATGTAGCTAATCAAGTTGAGCAGCTGCTTGCCCGCATTGCAAATCTCGAGGCAGAAAATAGCAGGATAGCTGAAGAAAAAGACAAGCTATCTGCTGAACTTAATTCAATAAAAAATGGGGATGTCGACCTCGAAGAAGAGGAAGACGAAGGAGAAGAAAAGGAAGAAAAAGAAGTGGGCTACATGTCTAAGGAAAATCCTTATGCAACCCATGAAACTCCTGTCAAAGCTCCCAATGGAGAACGCGTTCCCTTGAAGCCACAAGACAAGGAAAAAAGAGAGAACGACAAATACAACAATATGGACGCTGCATCTATCAGATCTCTCGTTAAAGAGCGGGTCAAATTGCAAAAAGTTGCAGAGAGTGTCTTGGACTCTAAAACCTTGGCTAGAATTGATGAAATGTCCGACCTGGAAATCAAAAAGGAAGTCATCAGAGCACGCCAAAAGAATGCAAATCTAGATGGAAAAACTGCAGTTTATATTCAAGCGAGATTCGATGCTCTGCTCGAAGATATGACCCCTGCCCCATCTCAAGTCATTGCAACCCCAGTTGAATACAGAACTAAATTCGATCATCAACCTGCCGATTCCGCCATGGCTCGCCAGGCAATGATCGACAAGATGAAAAATGGTTACAAGCCCGGAGGTAAAATACCATGCCACAACTAAGCTATCCCTTTTTAATGGATGTCGGGAGCGTAGGTCTTTTAGCCGATTCCGGCTTTAAAAACGTCCTTTCTCCTATAGCATTTGAGAATTTTAACGTGGGTCTCGGACTTGCGAAAGTAATTGGTCAAGATTACATCGTACGCCTTCCTCAGTCCAACCTATCGACAATTGTCCTAAGTTCAGACTTGGTCACATCCAATGTGATTAACGTAAGTGTAAATGGGATAGCACTAGCACCCATTACATTTGCAACTTCCCACCTGGCAACAATGAACACGATTGTTGCTGCTATTTTAGCTCAACCAAATATTGCTTCAGCGATAGTTGGAGGGGCAAACGATAGAACAATAACTGTTACGGCAACAGAAAGTAAGATTGCTATTGTTAACTCATTTGTAGTGACTCTTGGCGCATCGCAAGCCACAGCAACTATCACGAATACTACTCAAGATACCTTCTATGGAGTAGGTGCAAGAACTCAAAATAAACCGAATCCATTGAATACTCTCGGGTCATTTGGAAATCCGATTTATTTCCAAGGAGATTGCGTATCTCTGCTTACCAGAGGTCGTGTCTATGTAGCAGCAGAACAGAACCTAACAAGCGACAGCCCAGTTTACTGGAGATTTGCCGCCAATGGTCTTCTGCTTCCTGGTGGATTCCGTGCGGATTCAGACGGAGGGCGCGCTATTGCGCTTCCAGCTGCAAGGTACACCGTTGGAGCTACAGCTGGTGCTCTTGCAACATTAGAAATCAACTTGCCGAACTAAGGAGAAGGTAAAATGGATAGAATTGTAAGCGTTAATCTCGACTCGGCAGAGACTGCGTTCTTTGCTCGTGAGCTCGAGTCTATAAAATCAAAGTCGTACGACATTGAATTCCCTCCACTCAAAGCGATCAAGCTAATTCCTGTTAGCACAGAAGCTGGTGCGGGTGCGGAATCGATCACTTACCAATCGTTTGAAGAAACCGGTCTTGCACGAATCATTTCGAGCTATGCCGATGACTTCCCTCGTTGCGATATTCGCGGTAAGGAATTCATCACTCCAGTGAAATCCATTGGAGCCAGCTATGGTTATTCGATGCAGGAAATTAGAGCTGCGATGTTTGTAGGGAGAAGTCTTACACAACGTCAGGCAAACGCTACTCGAAGAGCCAATGACCAAAAGGTGAATAAGCTTGCCTGGTTTGGAGATAATGTTTCCAACATCCTTGGTCTGACTAATAACCCAAACATCCCAGCAGCTTCTGTTCCTGCAGATGGTACAGGTGCTTCTACACTTTGGGTCAATAAAACACCTGATCAAATTTTGCGCGATATGAATCAATTGTCCAACGGTATTGTAGGCCTCACAAATGGGGTTGAAATGCCTAACACGTTGATTCTTCCTATCGATCAATACACGTTGATCTCTTCAACTCCTCGTTCCGCTAACAGCGATACGACGATTTTGGAGTATTTTATTCAAAATAATCCGTTCATCACAACTGTGGACTGGGTTCCTGAATTGAAGGGTGCAGGTCCTGGCGGCGTTGACATCATGATCGCTTATGAGAAGAACCCTGATAAGCTCACGATGGAGATTCCAATGCCATTTACTCAATATCCACCTCAAGAGCGTGGTCTTGAGTTCATTGTCAACTGCGAATCTCGTTACGGCGGGATCATCATCTATTATCCGCTTTCACTGTCCATCGGGGAGGGAATCTAATGGCTTTAGTCAAGTACAACGGTAAGAACGTCTACTATTGTAACTTCACCAGCCGCCTGATGCCAGGGATCAATGAGATTCCGGAGGGCGAACTCAAAGCCCTCCTCCTTCACCCTTTATTTCAACACAGGGTCGAAGAAGGGATCATCGTGATTATTCCCGAATCTCCAGACAAGGAGGCGGATGGAAAGAAGTCGGTTAAGGAGATGATGAAACTCATCCCTCAAATTTATGACCATGCCTACCTGACTCGAATTATCGATGAAGATGGCCGTGACAAAGTCGTAGATGCAGCTAAAAAACAGCTTCATAAAATTTCTCACCAAGCGGAGGAAGAGGAAAATGAGCATTTCGGATCCAATACCAAGTCAAACGATAATTGATACGTTGTTCGTTATTGCACCGCAGTTCTATACGACCGATCCAATGAAGTTGGCTAACTACAATACCATGATTGGTTTGTTGAGATGCCAAGTCAATGAACAGGTCTTATCTTGTTGCGGCGTGCTAGCCTACGTCTATCTTTTGGCTCATTGGCTTCAATTGCAAACCAGTCCTCAAACAGGAGTGGCTACTAATCTCAGCGAGGGAGAACTGTCTATTGGGCTTGCAATCTCTCCCGATTCTTCCATCCTGAATGCCACCCAATATGGCAGGTTGTACAAAGATTTGATCAAACGAACCGTCATCGGTTCAACTGTAACGAATTTACCCCCAAATTTTGCGGTGATCAATGCGTGCTGTTGTCAAGGATAAGGATCTAGGATTTGATGAAATCCAACGGCAAATTGCTTTGCTCGATGGCTCCTACGTCAAAGTCGGTTTTCAACAGGGAACCACCACAAAGACACAGGTAAAAGGACAGCGGAAGCAAGCTGCTGGCCTTTCGATTCCTCAAATAGCAGCAGGGAATGAATTCGGGACGAATACCATTCCAGCTAGACCCTTTATGTCTACAAGCTTCGATGAGAACAAGGCATTAATAAATAATGCGATACAAGGCGAATACACTAAAATTTTGGACGGTAAAAGAACAGCAGAAAAATCCTTAGGATTGATAGGACAGCTAATGACAAAACTGATTGTTCAAAAGATCCGTGCAATTGTTTCCCCTCCCAATTCTCCAAGGACTATTGCTATTAAGAAAAGCTCCAAGCCTTTAATTGACTTCGGTCAGATGGTGCAGTCAGTACGCTATAAGGTGGAGCTCAAATGACATCGCCATTTGAAATCTTTCGCTCTCCAGTAATACTTCGTCGCTTTCAAAGCGGAGGTTATACGAATGGGCGCTGGATTGATGGCGCTTACACAGATACTCAAATAACTTCCAGCATCCAGCCCATGAAGGGTGAAGAAATGCAGGAGCTGCCAGAGGCAAGAAGAGATTCAGAAGGCTATAAGCTTTTTACCTCGACCCTCATTAACACGGTCACGAGTGTAAATCCAGACCTTGTTCTTTTCTTCGGGAAAACTTTTGAAGTGGTTCAGGTTTTTCCATGGCAAAACGCACCGGCAATGGGGTTGGTAAACCATTATAAATACTTAGTCTTAAGGCTCGAAGGACAATAAAAAGGAATTGAAAAACCATGAAAGCAAAAATTATTTCAGACACTTCTTTTATGACGTTAGAAGACAGGCTCAATGACTTCCTCAATGAATTGACAGCCAATGCATGGAAATTATTCGATGTCAAATATGACACCTATTATCAGCAAGGCTTCGAGCTTCATTCAGTTCTTGTGTTGTATGGGGTAGAAGATGCCGCTTAATTTTGAGACGATAAAAACAAATCTATATAGCTGGGCAACGGCAAATAGCGGTGGCGCTTCTGTCATTTTCTTGAATGAAAATGCTCCGCGCCCAGCCCAGCCATACATAACTTTATTCCTCTCAAGCTTGAACCAGATAGGCGAAGACTATACCCCAGAATCTGATGTCAATGGGTTAGTTGACATGGTAGGCGATAGAGAATTCACCTTGCAGATTCAAACTTATGGCGGCGATTGCATTACTCGCCTAGAGAATTTAAGAAGCAGCCTGCAAATGCAAACTGTATTGGACACCTTAAGAGCTAACGGCATCGTCTTCGTGAATCATTTCGGAATTAACGACCTCACGGAGCTTTTAGATTCCCGATTCGAAAAGAGAGGCGCAATGGATGTCCTTTTTAGAATAGGTCAAAACTATACAGACAACTTAGGACTTGTTGAAACAATCGAAGTAGAAGAAGTTTATCAAGATGCAGGTGGAACTGTGGTCTACGACCGCACAATCACTATACCTTAGGGGGAGTTATGCCATTAAGCGATATCGTAAATGTCCAGATTACGAGAGATACCCAAACAGTCTCAGAGGCCGGATTTGGCACTCTAATGATCTTAGGAACTCACAAGCGGTTTGATGACCGTATCAGATTTTATACGAGTCTTTCAGGAGTAGCCGCAGATTTTGAATCGACAGATTTGGAATATATTGCTGCTCAAGAGGCTTTCAGCCAAGCTTTAAGTCCGCAGCAAATAGCTATTGGGCGAAGAACAGTAAATAATGCGAGTGTTTTCGTTGAAACCGCAATGGCTCCATTCAATTATACTGTAACGATTGATTCAAATGGGATCACGATTCCTTCGGCTCCTACCGCTCAAGAATCTCATGTTGTGATGAGCGGGAACTTTGTGGCCAGTAATTCAATTGCCATCACTTTAAATGGTGTGCCGCTTACTCCTATTGTTTTTTCCGTCGATCAAGCCACGACAATGGGTTTGGTAGTAGCTGCTTTAGAAGCCAATCCTGCTGTCTCTTCAGCGACTTTGAGCGGAAATAATTTAATTTTGGATGTTGCAGGTCAACCAAACACAAACGCGATTATCAATAGTTTTGTCGTTACTTTGGGAGCAAGCCAGCCTACAGCTACAATCACAAACCCATTACAGCCAGTTTCTAATTTAACCATTGCCAATTCGTTGACTACTGCCATTAATGCAGCAGTCTTAGGTGTGACAGCAAGCGAGCCAGTCGTGCCAGACGGGACTATTAATTTAGTGGCTGATGTTCCCGGCGTTCCCTATACCTTGTCGGTGAGCACAGACATTGTAAATCCAGATCAAGCAGTGGTGACAGTTACTCAAGTTGAGCCCAATACCAATTATGTAGTGACGATCAATGGAGTTCCTTTTACATACATAAGCCCCAATGAAGTCCAAAGTAATGAAGATATTGCAGCGGGCCTGGTTGCAGTCATTGCAACACAAACTCAAGTACCGGTTGGTGCAACTGATAATTTAAACGGAAGTTTTGAATTATCAGCCAATGTTCCAGGCACAGGTTTTGTTTTATCTGTTTCCGAGGGAATCCTAAGCAAAGAATTTGGCTTGGTTATTCAGCCTTTTTCAGCATCTGATCCAGTGGTCACCGATTTAACTGCTATTCAGGCTGTAGACGATACTTGGTATGCTTTGGCTTTGACAGATAGAACTTCGGCAACCGTCTTAGCAGTCGCTGCCTGGACAGAATCTCAAGTGAAAATTTTTGGCACAGCTTCGTCAGATCCGAATATTATCAATCAAGCAGCGGGCGTAGATGCGACTTCTGTAGCCGCTAAATGCAATCAATTTGGCTATGTAAGAACGTTTGTTCTCTACCATCAAGATGCAAATAGCGATTTCCCCGAATGCGCTTGGTTTGGCGGAGTCCTTCCTTTAGAGCCTGGTTCAGAAACTTGGAAATTCAAAAGGTTGAATTCAATTGCTTATTCCAATTTAACCAGCACTCAATCTCAGAATGCTAGAAATAAAAAAGCCAATACTTATGAGTTTATCGGAGGAGTTGGAATCACACGAGAAGGAACCATGGCCCAAGGGGAATTCATCGATATCGTACGAGGAATTGATTGGTTAACTTCAAGAATCCAAGAATTCGTTTACTCGGTTTTGGTTAACAATCCTAAAGTGCCTTACACAGATGCAGGGATCACAGCGATTGAAGCTCAAGTGAAAAGGGCTTTACAATTGGGAATCAGCAATAATTTTATTGCCAGTGACCCGGCTCCGATTGTGACAGTTCCAAAAGCTGCAGACGTTCCTACAATCGATAAGACTAATCGAATTTTGAAAAACGTCAAATTCCAGGCGACTTTGGCTGGAGCTATCCATGCTGTGAATATCACTGGAACAGTCACCGTTTAAATACTTAGGAGATAATTATGTCAGTAAGAACTTATGACCCTAAGCAGGTCATTATTACAGTAGGCGGGATTCCTATGAGCGGCTTCGCTGATGGAACTTTTTTAACAGTTGATAGAGATGACGATCAATGGGCGAAGGTTACTGGCGCGGATGGTACAAGCACGCGTATCAAAAGTAACAATCGCTCTGGAAATATGACGCTCACCTTAAAGCAATCGAGTCCAAGTAACGACGTACTTTCAGGCTTCGCTAACATTGATGAATTAACCAATGCCGGAGTTGTCCCGATCTTAATCAAAGACTTGAGCGGAAATTCCCTTTATTTCAGTGCTACTGGCTGGGTGAAGAAATATCCATCTTCTGAATTCGGTAAAGATTTAGCTAATCGCGATTGGGTTCTTGATCTAGTTGATCTGGACGTCTTCGTTGGTAGCAATGGAGTAAACGTCTAATGATTGAAACACGAGAAAAACAAATCAATGGATCGGTTTATACCTGTACTCAGTTACCCGCTAGAAGAGCTTTAAGAATGAAGGCAAAGCTTTTGCGTATCTTTGGACCTGCTTTGGCTCAATTATTCCTTCCTGGAGGCAAAGATCAAAGCATGGCTGGGCTTCCTTTTTCAAAAGGAGAAGCTGTCAAAGCTATTGAATCTTTAATGTCCCAATTGGATGACAAAACATTTGAAAGTTTAGTCCTTGAGCTATGCCAAGGAGTCAGAAAAGAGGGAATGGAATTAACCGATTCTGTAATAGATGTTGAATTTGCAGGTGATCTACCTACTTTGATGCAGGTCTTGGCCTTCGTGGTAGATTGCAATTTCGGTTCTTTTTTTGGGGAGAGCGGTATTGGAGGCCTATTCAAGGAAGCAACACCGATGCCGCAGAATCGTCAGCCAGATACGAGAAAAACCTCCATACGGAATTAAAAGATGAGTTCCTTCTCTGGCGGTTAGTATTAGAAGGAATAGCCTCTTTAGAGGAAATCGAGCGCACATGGAATCTAGATGATCTGTTGAGGGCAAATGCCTTGCTGGATATGCGACTCGACCTGATGGAAGAATCTAAAAGGAAAGGTCGAAGAAATGACAGTCGTTAGAGAATTAGTCACTAGATTAGGCTTTCAAGTCGATCAAAGAGGCGTTGAGCAATTTAATCGTACAATCATAGGGTTTAAAACAAAATTTGCTATTGCAGCAACAGCTGCAACTGCATTCGTTGCTAAAACCCTAGACTTTTTCAATGACATTGCAAATGCCACATTGGATGCCAATGATCTCGCTAAGAGTATTGGCATTTCATTCGAAGAATTTATCAAGTTAAGAAAGGCTGCCGAAGAATTTAGAATTGATCCAAGCAATTTTGATGCTGCCATTTCCGGTTTGAATAAAATGCTTCAAGATGCTCAATGGGGAATGGGACAGCTTCAAGAAATCGCTTATTACACAGGGATAGAAATTAGAGATAATTTCACTGGTGAATTGAAGAATGCCAATCAATTATTTATCGACATCCTCAAGCACATTAATACTCTCAGCAATGATCGAGATAAATTAAAGGTTGCTGTCGCTTTCTTCGGTGAAAAAGACGCCCAAAAATATATAGATTTCGCCAAGGCAGCCGGCGATAGCATTGGATTGCTGACAGAAAAACATACCGAATATGCTAAGGCCTTGAAAGATGGAATCCCAAGTCTAAGCCAATATTCTCGAAATCTAGCGGTTTTTAAAAATCAGCTGACACAACTGACAGAGGTTTTCGTAGTTAAGCTCTTGCCTGCCATCACTGAAGCGCTTGGAATATTCACCCAGATTTTAAATGGAGATGCTTTTAAAGGCTTTGGAGTGATTGCAGATGTCTTTTCCACAGAAGGAATTAAGGGTGGATTTTCGTTTATTGCGGATGCGATAACCGAAGAAGTTGCCAAATTATTCGGCGGTGAAACTCTTAATATGGTTAAAAGGAAAGTTGACGAAGAAGACGCTTTCTTTTTCAATGCCTTAGTAGAACAACAAAAACAAGGCAAGCTTCCAGCCAATTTCAATATCAATACTAAAGTCGATATGCAGATTCCTGCAGGAACGACTGATCAGCAGCAAATCGCTATTCGCCAGTCTTTCGATGAAGCTTTTGACAATGCTTTCATAGATAAGATTAGGGAAATCTATAACAACAATCCTCAGGTGGAGTAATGGTTTTATCTCTGCTATTTGGAAAAAAATATCCTAGCCCAAAAGTTGGGTCAATCGATCTAGATGTTACCATTCGGGAAGAACATCGCTTCTCTTCGCGCGTAACAAACTATCCGATTGAAGATGGCACAATCATATCGGATCATATTATCAACGAACCCGACGTTTTAGTGTTGGTCGGCCTTGTTTCAGATACTCCACTGAGTATTTTTGCCCCTTTTAATCGCTCAATTGATGCATTTAACCGTCTCATCGCCCTTCATCAATCAAGGTTGCCTGTGACCGTGGTCACAGGTTTAAAAGTGTATCAAAACATGGCTATTACTGTTTTAGATGTACCCAGAGATATAAAGACAGGGCAGTCTTTAACTTTTACCATCGAAT
Source organism: uncultured Chlamydiae bacterium (assembly GCA_937894565.1). Lineage (GTDB taxonomy): Bacteria > Chlamydiota > Chlamydiia > Chlamydiales > CALBHK01 > CALBHK01. The sequence continues at coordinate 12,329 of CALBHK010000397.1, read as the reverse complement.
TACAAAGGCTCATCATAGATACAAGCGTTAGATTGCAACTTGATCAAGGAAATGTTTTCGGTGGAGTGCAAAACAAAATTCCTCGAGACATTGTGGCGTCCAACGCCAATTATCCCCTTATTCAAAATGATCCTGTCAATAGTCTAAAAGATCAGGCCTCAAGCGGGATTAATGTAGGCGTTCAATCCTTGATCTCTGTGCAACCCACGATTCTCCCTAACGTATTATCCAGCAAAAATTTAATCTTAGGGGTGGTGTAATGCAAATTATTCCTTTTAAAGAACCCGCCCAATGGCAAGAACAAATTGAATTGGCTAATCAAACATTTGTTTTATCTTTTAGATGGAACGCAATGAATGAATACTGGGTCATGGACATTCTAACTCGCGATTTAGTTCCCATCATCCTTGGGATAAAAGTCGTCGCTAACTATAACTTAACCTCTCAATATGTCAATGATGGCAAACCCACAGGAGATATCGTTTGCCAAAACATCATTGGAGGAGAAGGAAAAATTCAACGTCTAGACATGGGCGAGGTTACTGAACTCATCTATTATTCTCTCGGGGAGTTCGCTTAAATGGCCAGATTTGATCGAATAGCATCCGTAGAAGTTGGATTGAGAAACAATACTTTCAATGGCTATATTGGAACAATTAAGCTTTCAGCTCTTCGCATTTCCTTTTCTATTCAGAAGAATTTGAGCTGGTCAACCAATACAGCATCTGTAAAAATTTGGAACCTCAGTCAAGAAAATAGGAACAGGATCAAAGATTATGGAGACCAAGTTATCTTATCCGCCGGGTATCGAGAAGACGCGGGCGAACAATTGCTTTTCATTGGTAATACCACCCAAGTCAGCCATGCCTATGATCAGCCAGAAATCGTCACTACACTTGATTGCGGAGACGGAGAAAAAATTCTTAACCAGAAATCTATTACCGTTAGCTTCAAGGAAAAGGTCCCAGTCCGTCAGGTTGTCCAAACGATCGCCGATCAACTTGGGCTATCTATTTCTGAGTTTACTGCTACTGACAATGTTGTTTATGAGCAAGGGTTCGAATATGCTGGAATGGGTAAAAATGCCCTAGACAAAGCAGTTTTAAGACTCGGTCTAAGATGGAGCGTTCAAAATGGAAAGCTTCAAATCATCCCTCAATATGGAACCACTTCAAAACCAGCCATAGAAATCAATGCCGACACTGGCATGATCGGAATTCCTCAGCGCTATACAGATAAGAGAGCGGCTGTATATCTGGATGGCCCGCGAACTGGATATATCGTTCAAACCACTCTTCGCCCTGATATTCTCCCTGGTGATAGGCTCAATATCAAATCTGAAAGAATCGGACTTAATGGACCTTATGCGGTATTTTCTATAAAGCATGAGGGAGATTTATTCGGTCCAAATTGGCGATCAATAATGGAAGTGATTTTAGTATGAAAGCAGAACGTTTAGAAGATTTAGGAAGAATAAGAGAAAAGCTCGACCAGTTACTAAATATTGAATTTTGTGGTTGGGGCGATCGATATAAAAGGGATCGGTTTGTAAATCATTATTTAAATAACGATGACGGCTTAGAAGAATTAGGTTGGGCTTTGTCTAAAGTCCGGGATGGACTCCTTGATTGTTTAACAATAGCACAGGGTGATGAAGAATGACGACGATCACTGATGCTTTAAGACAAGCAATTCAATTTCAGCTTTATGATGTCCATACCGCTTTGCCAGGAGTCATCGTTTCCTATGACTATACGAAGCAAAAAGCTGAAATCCAACCGGCTTTGAAAAAGAGTTATTTAGATGGGACAACATTGGATTTGCCTATTTTAAGTAATGTCCCAGTAATTTTTCCAAAAGCAGGCGGTGCTAGTTTGACTTTTCCAGTTGTTCAAGGCGACACCTGCTTGCTTTTGTTTATTGAAAGGAGTACAGATCTTTGGAAATCAGTAGGAGGCAATGTAGCACCCAACGATCCAAGGAAATTCGACCTATCCGATGCTGTTGCGATCATGGGGCTTTTTCCTTTTACAGAAAATTCTTTAGCTGAGAACAACTCGGACGTGCTTTTAACTTATAAAAGCTCTAATATAAGAATCAAAGAAAGTGGTGACATTCAAATTGAAACTGCTGGTAAAGTGGCGATCGGGAACAGCTCTACAGAAGTTCTCGATATTGTCAGTAAAATACTAGGAATCTTGACAACCTCGGTGACAACCGCAGTTGGAAACCCAATATTCCAAGGCACTGTGCCGACATATGCCTCATTGAAAGCATCTATAGATGCTCTTAAGGGTACAATCCCTTAAAAACTACTCAAGTATCCAATAGCCTTAATTAACTCAAATACCCATCTGTAAACGTATTAGGAAACGTTTTTGAGTTAACGAGGCTTCATGAAAGATATAGCGCTAGACACAACAACTGGCGATTTACTCTTACAAGATTTTGACTTGCAATTCGTTGAGGATCAAGACCAGATCGCTCAAAATCTAGCCATTCGCTTGCGCTTTATTTTGGGAGAATGGTTCTTAGATATCACTGCAGGCGTTTCCTATTATCAAGATTTTTTCATCAAATCCCCCAATCAAATTCGAATGGAAAGCGTTCTCAAGCAAGAGATTCTTTCTACTCGAGGTGTAAACCAAATTCTCAGTTTCACAAGTAATTTTGACGATACACGGCGTATTTATTCCGTGACTTTCTCTGTGGACACTGTCCAAGGGCAGATCACAATAACGCAGGAATTACTAACATGACATTTGGTTTAACCGCTCAGGGATTTAAAGCTAAACGATTAGTCGATATTCAAACTGATTTAGAAAATCAGCTGCTCGCAGAATTTGGCGATATCAACTTAGATCCGCAATCTATATTTGGCCAGCAAATCGGAGTATTTTCAAAAGTATTAGCCGATCTTTGGGAAAATATGGAGGATGTTTATTTCAGCCAATATCCCAACTTCGCGGAAGGGATCAGCCTCGATAACGTCGTTCAATTAAATGGCATCACTCGACTTGCCGCTCAACAAACTAGAGTTATAGGCGTCTGCGCTGGATTAGATGGCACTCTTATCAATCAAGGAGCCCTCGCTAGAATCCCCGATACCGGAGCTGTTTTCTTTGCTCAACAAAACACGATTATTACAAGAACACAGGCAGCATCCGCAACTATTCAGGTTAGCGCTTTGGCAGCTCAAATTTATACGGCTCTAATCAACAATCAAGCCTTTTCATATTCGCTGCCTATCGTCACTTTTACAGGGAGTTTTGTTACTTCAAATTCAATAGTTGCCACCATCAATGGAGTTCAATTAGCAGCGGTTCCTTTTACTACGAATAACAACACGACTTTGGCTCTATTAGCTGCGCAGATTTCCACTTCCCCTGCCGTTCTTTCTGCAACACCAACAAATCCAAATATTATCACCATCATTCCAAATGTTGGATTCAATGCCATAGTCAATTCAATCGTGATCACAGGCGGAGCAAGCCAACCTACTTATGCAATTACTTATCAAATCCCAGCATCAAATAACGCATTAACAGCAGCCCTTGCTTCCGTAGTCAATGCTGGGGTTCAACCTGTGACGGCCATAGATAATATGGATGGAACTATAACCATCAATGCCGATGAGTCAGACGTTCCCTTTTCCATCGCTGTTGGAACTAATTTAAGCATCACTGCCCAATCTACTCCTGTTGTTTTTCTATCCCAAGATTTTGGTCCAATCGCTGCCCCTGTCAATACATTGACCGAAATCCTCACTCCTATTTCAGGTTGGATATCAATAAATAATCTTAAAGCTGGAGTGACAGGTCGTTTCATTGAAACGGATGCGGAATTAAGAATACGTCGAAACAATTCGCTTCGACTCTTGGGAGCTGGAACAGTTGAATCTATAAGAGCAAGATTGCTTCAGCAAGTACCTGGAGTAATATCTGCTTTAGTTTTCGAAAATAGTACCTTGACTCAAGAACCAATTTTGATCGTATTAAATCAAGATTTGGTCACAGGCAACACCATAGTCGTCGTTTTAAATGGTACGACTTTGCCAACCGTCACCTTTGCGACTTCTCATTTGGCTACCATGAGCGTAATTGCTGCTTTGATTCAAAATCAGCCTGAAGTTGTTACTGCAAGCGTTGGAGGGACAGCCAATAGAACCATCACTATGGATATGGCAACCGCTATCGAAGTAACAATGATCCCCAATGATTTCACCGTCAGCGGAGGGGCTTCACAAGCGACGGCGGTTATTAAAGGCGGAAGAGTTCCAAAAAGTTTTGAAGCTGTCGTACAAGGAGGCACTGATGCTGACGTCGCAAATAAAATCTGGACCACGAAACCAGCAGGTATCCAAACATTCGGGAATACTGCGTTTACCATCACCGACTCACAAGGCGAATTCCAAGTCATCAATTTTAGCCGCCCCACTCCAATCTACATTTGGGTTACGGTTACCTTAACCCTATATGCTGAGGAAGTATTTCCTCCAAATGGTCAAGACTTAGTGGCAGCAGCCATTAACACCTATGGATCTACTTTAGGCATAGGCATAGACGTTCTATTGCAACGCGTCCTTGCTCAAATTTTTAGTGTTCCCGGAATCGCTAGCGGCGTGATGCAAATTGCATCCACGAATGAACCAGGGGATACTCCCCTATTTGGTACAGCAGATATCGTCATCGCAGAAAATGAAATCTCCGTCTTTGATCTAACAAGAATCACGGTGACAGTATGATAACAACCATTATGCTGACGCCAACAAAATGGTTGACCCTACTGTTTGAGGGGGTGACATGGTTAGAATAGCCAATCACGTTCAAAGAGCCATTGCCCTTTTAGCAGGTCAATTTCAGCAAAGTCTCGTTGATGGAGAATATAGCCGTTTTCAAAGGTTTATTCGCGCCTTTGTCAAGTCAATGCAAGAAATAGACAATGTCGATCAAGACTTAAAATTTCAACGCTCCTTGGAAACCTCAATTGGAGCGCAGTTGGATGGACTTGGTGAAATTCTTGGTCTCGCGCGTTTACCAAATGAATCCGATGAAGATTACAGAGAAAGACTGAAGTTTCAAATTTTTATAAATAAGGCAAATGGCACGCCTGAAGAAGTCATTACCGTTCTCAAATTCCTCACAAAAGCGAATAAAATCCGTTACCATGAATATTATCCCGCAGCTTTTCAAATGTCCACTGATGGTCTGGTATTTCCAAATCCTCCAGACCAACTTGTTACTGCTATTCAATCTGTCAGTCCAGCAGGCGTTCAATACACTCCCATTACTGCAACTTACAATGTTCCGCTTCCTTTTGTTTTTAGCGGGGACCCCGTCGAAGATCTACTTCTTGTCGCACCTAATGAAGCTAATCCATTTGATTTGGAAAATTTAGAAATTAATACAGGCGATCTTCTAGCTGTGCAAGCAGGCAGAGTAACAAATCCAACTTTTGGAGGAGGCTTTGCCGAATTTGGAACCCCAATTGATACGACAGGGGCTGGACAATTAGCCGAAGTCATCATGTTTAACGGCTCGCAGCCGCCAATACCTTAAGGAGTTAACAATGGTGCTTAAACCTACAATTTTACCTGAATGGGCAGAAAATGATGTTGTAGATCCAATATCAGGGCAAAACAACGTTCTTGAACCGCCTACTGAAAAAAAATTAGAAGGTTGGGCTCGTTTAGAATTTCCACCTCGAAATTGGTTCAATTGGTTGGGAAGATACACAAATCGCTGGCTGGCCTTCTTAAAACAGCAAGAGGAATTAGCTATTTTGACCGATGGAAACGGCGTAGGTCTTTTCCCTTATGACGGAACTGCCGGAACTTTGATCACTCTAACCGCCGTAGATTTAGCCAACCCCACTCGATACATTTTTGCCGTTGGAGCAAAAAAACCAGGATTAGCACCTACTTTGACAGTCGTTTCGAATAATACATTGACTCTTGGGGCAGGAACTTTGGCAGGAAATCAAATCGTTAATGGCGGTACAGCTACAGATATTCTTGTTTGGGGCCAGACAAAAACGTACCCAACACCTTAAGGAGATTTATGTCAGTACAGATTCCAGGTTTACCAGTCGCTTCGGTTGCAGATGATGGGGATACAACGATCATTCGCCAGGGATTAACCGATAAACAAGTGACCATTGATAAAGTTCGAACGATTGATATTTCTCTCTTCCCAACATTACCTAATGGATCAGCTGTAGCGAGCGATCTTTTTATGATAAGGCGCGCTACAAGCAACTATCAGATTAGATTTGATCAGGTTGGTTTTCCAGCAGGAACCTTATGCTGGTTTTATCAAAACGTTGCTCCAGATGGATGGCTGCCAATCAACTTTTTGGGGGATTGCGTTTTAGCTCTTCGAGGCGGTCTTTACGGACCAGCAGGTAATACTGTAGCAGGAACTTGGCAGCAGCCTGGTGTCGGCCTAACCATTAATCAAATCCCCAACCATACTCACCAGTATTTCTTTGGTTCTGATCAAAGCAATACAAGTTCACATTATGCCCACGGAGCCAAAAATCAACGACCAAGACAAGGAACAACAGAAGGGATGAATAGTTCTTCAAATGCAATAGGAGCTTCTCAGCCCCACAATCATGGAGCCACTTGGAGGCCATTGGCAGTCGTAGGAATTTTATGTCAAAAACAAGCTTAACTAAATAGGTAACTCAATGGAATGCACTTCATGCGGTGAAAATTGTCCTTTCGTAAAGGCAAAACTATGTTCTTCGGAAAAAGATTGTCCCAATTATCTGGAGTCCTGGTGGCAAGAAAATGGGCAGGGTCAACCAAAAGTCATTAAAGATTGCGCTCCTAAAAGATTACTCCTCCAGCAACAAACCGAAGTCAATCGCATATTTGCACTTCAGCAAGCAATAGAAGAAATGAGAAATAAATTTCTTATTATTGAAAGCTCACTGAGCCAATTGATTACTCAAAGCCAGCAATACATCGCCCAAGAAGTCAAACTCCTGGAAGCGCCAAAAATAAATAACAAACCAAAACAAAAATTAAAACAAATCAGCTCTAAAAAATGAACGGAATATTGGGCTCTATACTTCTCAGCGTTAATTTTTACTTCGAAGGTAGCCTATTTTGACAGCTCAAAAAATTTAGACAGAAACTCATATATTCAAAGACTCAAATATTGTCAGAAATCAATTTGTAATATCACCAGAACGGTGAAAACAACTCGATATGAGTTTCGTTTAAAAATTAACAAGAGGCAAGAAAATGGCTCAAAATTCATCAGTTAACCTAGATATCTCTAATCTATCGGTTGGATTTAGTCTTGGCGGCGGTACTACAAAAAGGACCGCAACATTTAATGGCTCAGGCGATATGACCTTTACACAAGGATTTGCAGGAGCAGGCACCTATACATTTCCAAACAGAGCAGCAGATACCTTAATAGGCTTTGCTGACTACACTGCGAAAGGAGTTGTCCTTGTTGGCACAGGAGCAGGTACATTCACCCCTCTGACAGTTGGAACAGACAATTTTGTTTTGACAGCCGATTCTTCTCAGACTTCAGGTGTTAAATGGGCTGCCTCCTCTGGTGGCAGTGGCGGCGTTTCTTCATGGGTAGATGTAACCGGCACTTCTCAAGCAATCGCTGTTAATACCGGCTATATAGCAGATAATGCCTCTTTATGCACTTTAACTCTCCCAGCCACAGCAGCACAAGGAACCGTTTTCAGGATTGCCGGAAATGGTGCAGGCGGTTGGTTATTGGCACAAAATGCATCCCAAACAGTTAAATTTGGAAATGTGGCAACAACTGCTGGAGTTGGAGGAAGCCTAGCTTCGACAGACGCTGGAGATGCTTTAGAGTGTCTATGCGTGGTTGCTAATAATACATGGAGAGTTTTAAGCGCAGTCGGAAACTTAACCGTTGTCTAATTAAAACTTCCTTAATGAGAATGAATGGCAACGCAAAATTCGATCAATAATACCAGCAAACTAACCAAGTTTACATCTTCAGGAACTTGGACTAAAGATCCACGCACTAAAATAGTTACTTTGATTGGGTGGGGTGGCGGAGGTGGTGGTGGAAGTGGTCCAAGAGGTGTTTCTGGGACAAATTCAAAAAGTGGTGGTGGTTCCGGAGCTGGGGGGCCATTTATTATTCAGACAATGGAAGCCTCTCGTTTAGCAGCTGTTGAAACTGTAACTATTGGCGCAGGTGGTACAGGTGGACCATCAATTACGGTTGATTCAACACAGGGAAATGCAGGTGGAGATGGAGGAACAACTTCTATTGGTTCTTTCCAGGTCTTTGGTGGGGGTCGAGGATTTGGTGGACAAGCAGGCGGTCAAGGATTTGCTGGTACGGCTAAATTATCTGTCGTTTATGGTTCTCCTGTGACCATCGCAAATGACGGCCAATTAGGGGGAGTGGGAGCAGCAGGTGTTGCTGGTCAAAATAAAACTATGATTTACGCCGGAACTTGTGGTGGAAGTGGTGGTGGCACTACCAACACAAATACAACATTTGGGGGTGGAAAAGGTGGGGACATATTGCATATAAATTCATCTGTTTTATTGGCAGGCGGAACAGCGGGAGCGGCTGGCATCGGTGGTGGTGCAGGAAACAACGCAGCTAGTTCGTCATACTATATTATTGGAGGTACTGGAGGAGGTGGTGGTGGATCTAGTTCTGGGTCGGTAGGTGGTGCAGGAGGATCTGGTGGATCCCCATCAGGCGGTGGTGCAGGAGGTGGTGTTTCAATTAACGGATTTAACTCTGGAAAAGGTGGAGATGGCGGACGCGGTGAATTGTGGGTTTTTGAATATTTTTAAGGAGAAATTATGAGCAGTAGATATGCAGTCATAGATCAAAATAATCGGGTTTCCAACGTCATTATGTGGGATGGAGTGACTGAATGGCAGCCTCCAGCAGGTTACTCAGTAAAAGAAACCCATGAAGCTGGAATGGGTGATATTTGGATGGAAGACTTACAAGATTATGTAAGACCTCTTTCTATTATGAAACCACCGGAGGATGATATTAGCAAAGCTGAGAGAGAAGCTGCTTATAACGAGGCTAAAGCACGGTTAGGAGCAAGTATTTTATCTATAAATTTAGAAGGAGAGTTAGAGCCATTCTAATTAGGGAGGAATCCATGTGGTTACACATAACAGTATAAACGGTTCAATTAAAGTCACTACCTATACTTCTAGTTCTGGCACATGGACAAAGGATGCTCGTACGCAGTGGATAGAAGTATTTTTATGGGGAGGCGGTGGTGGTGGAGCTTCCGGAAGAAAAGGAACTAGTGCTTCATCTTCAGGAGGCGGTGGCGGCGGTTCAGGAGGCTCAGGATATTTTGCTGCCCCTTCTTCATTTTTTGGATCCACAGAGTCTTATACAATAGGAGCTAGCGCTGGTGGGGCGGTAGCCCAAACAGTGAATGCAACAAACGGTAATAATGGAACTACAGGAGGTAATACGACATTTGGAAACATGATAGCTGTTGGTGGAGCTGCTGGTCAAGGTGGCACAACTTCATCTGGCATCAATGGTGTCGGGGGAGGATTAAACACTTCATATGCTATTGCCTCTGTTGTAACTAATCCAGGTGGCTCTGGAAGAAATACCGCAGGAGATGCCCCAGCAGCAGTAATTACTTTTTCACCTACAGGGGGTGGTGGCGGCGGTGGTGGCGATACTGTTACTGCAAGATCTGGAGGAGCTGGCGGGGCAATTAATAATTCAAATGGCGTAACTTATATAGCTGGTGGAACCGCAGGCATAGAAACAGGTACCATAAATGGTGGAGATGGCAATACTGCCGTTACTAGCGGAGGGCTGGTTTGCGGTGGTTCGGCTGGCGGTGGTGGCGGAGGAGCGAAAGCTGGAGCGACAGGAGGAACTGGTGGAAATGGAGGTAATCCTGGAGGTGCTGGTGGCGGAGGTGGTGGTGGAATATCCGCGCAAGCCAATTCAGGAGCAGGTGGCACAGGGTCTGCTGGTAAAATAATAATCGTTGAACATTTCTAATTATATGGATCCATTGAGGTTTAGATATGGCAGTCAATAATTCTATAAATAAAAGTTCAAAAATAACCAAATTCACCGCTTCAGGATCTTGGACTAAAGATTCTAGAACGACTTCTGCTTTGATTGTTGGCTGGGGTGGTGGAGGCGGAGGCGGTGGAGGACGAAGAGGAGCTTCTGGAACAAACGTCGGTGGCGGTGGCGGTGGTAGTTGCTCTGGTATGTTCATTTATCAATGCGATGCCTCTTCGCTAGGAGTCACTCAAACTGTGACTATTGGAGCTGGTGGAAATGGAGGCTCAACACAAACAACAAATAGTACAAATGGAAATAATGGGTCAGCTGCAGGAATCACTTCTTTTGGAAACATTTTCACTTATAGTCCAAGTATCAGCTCATTCGGAGGTGGAGGATTAAATGGAGGGGGTGGATCTGGAGGAGGTGCTCCATATGTTCTCAGCAATTTTTATGCTGTTCAAGTTGCTGGAGCTGGAGGAAGTGGAGCCGTGGGGGCTGCGAATAATGGTGAGGACTCGCCTAACGCTACTGGATTAGGCTCTTGCCTAGGAGGTGGGGGTGCTGGAGGTGGCGGAGGATTGAATACGGGAAATACTCGCTTTAATGGAGGTCGCGGAGGAAATATAAGAACATGGGCGGCTTCGCCATCTGTCATCTCAAATGGTGGGTCTGGAGGGGTTGTTAATATTGTTCAAAATGGCGGAAACGGAACTCCAAATACATCTATTACTTCTGGCGGCGTATTTTGTACAGGAACAGGTGGTGGTGGTGGAGCGGCGCCTGCTCCTGGAGGAACGGGAGGAACACCTGGTGGGGGTGGAGGCGGTGGCGGAGGAGGAACTGATAGTGTCAGCAATGGAGCTGCTGCAGGAAATGGGGCTCGCGGTGAAATTTGGGTGTATGAATTTTTTTAAAATCGGATTAAAATATGTTTTCCTGTGACTTTCAACGTGAAGTAAACGTTGATAATCTGATGGTTGGGAAACCAGGAATCCAGATAGTTGGAATTCCAAACATCCAGACACCCAGACATCCAAGAAAATGTCTGGTAAAGCTAGCCGCCCTAAATTTGAAGTTTACGGGCTTTATTGAGGTAAACACATGGCGATCAATAATTCTGATAACAATACGCTATATAAAGCTAAAATCATCAATTCAGCAACAGTCACTCAACCGACAGTTTCTAGTGATGTTTGGTATCAACTATCCATAGGGACAACACGTTCGTATTCAATGGGTGTCGATTTTAGTGATTCAAATCGATTAAAGATTACTCACGCAGCAAGTGGAACAATAGACCCATCTTCTGGATCCACTGTTTTAACGGCTGATCCATCCACAGGAAATATTTGGTTTTCTGGGATATCCTTTAATTCAGGAACGAACGTTCTGTCAACTTTTTCAGAAGGCACATTCACTCCGACTTTGACTGGAGCAACCACAGCTGGTTCTGGAGTGTATTTTTTCCAATTTGGCTATTATCAAAGAATGGGAAATGTATGCCACATAGTTTATAACTCATCTACGCAAACTAACACAGGAACAGGCATTGTGAATATCGGAGGACTCCCCTTCACTGTCAGAAATGATGGATTAGGAGTTGGCCAAATAGTGGCAGGTGCCTATAGAAATGTAGGCACTTTCTACGTATCGAATATTCAAGCGCAAATTGCCTCTACAGTTTATCGTGCATATGCTTATGGAGCAGGAATTACTACTCAAGACAGTGTTACCAACAATGGCGGTTACCAATTTTCAACAGGCTATTTTATTTAGGAGAAAAAAAATGAACTACTATGAAGCCAAAGAATTTTTTAAAAGCATTTACCCTGGCAAGCAGATCTCGTTTGATTTCGATGCGAAATGCTACGGATCGTTAGAAATCGTTCACACGGATGGATCACCCAACATTTTGCATCACATCGAATCAACTAAAGTTTTAGTTTCTGTGGAAGGGATGGATCCTTTTTATACACCCATTGTTCCCCATAGAACATTAGTCACTTGGCAAGCTGTAAAAGGATTCATTAACTCTCACACAGATGTTGCAATCCCCCCTGCTAACCTAGAAACACTTGCCACTTTAAAGAATAACGCTGATCCCAATTATCAAGCTTGCTTAAACGAACATGCTTTAATGTCCGGGCTAGCACCGGAACAAATAGACAATAAAGTCATAAGCTATGATTTAAAAATGAAAGAAAAATCCGCGGCAGCCTCAGTTCAATAGAATAAAAGGGTGTAAACAAAAGTGTTGGCAAAATTTTTCTTACGCAGCCCTCTCTGACTCCC
>CALBHK010000396.1 GCA_937894565.1 uncultured Chlamydiae bacterium | reverse complement strand
AGTGAGATAAAAAAGCGCAGGAATATTTGTAAATATTCCGAGCATTTTTTATCTCACTGAGGATTAAAAGATTACGTTTTTTCAACCTGTGAAGAGCGGAATGTCGGGTATAAGGTCTCTTTTAGGAATTTTGAGCATCCTCTTAAGGGTTATTCGACTTAATTCAATGTTATAATTCACAAACCCAACTCTTTTTTAGCATCTTTCCACTTAACGCTGCCGTGCTTTTTAATATCCTTATCGATACGCCTCGCAGTTTCCACATCTAACCTATCTTCCATCTCTTCTAAGATTTTTAAGTCTTCAATGGATACTATAGCAGCCAACTCTTTGCCATTACGGGTCAAAATATAGCGATCATGCCCAAACGCAACATGATTAACTATATCTGTTAGTTCGCTTCTAGCCTCAGAAAAAGCTTTTCTTGTGCTCATATCTTACCCCCTTTACATTAATGATATTAACATTTGTACAAATATTAATCAATATGCACTTGTTTATAAAACGCCAACAGTGTTAAATTAGCTCTTTTTAATACAGACCATACCACCATGATTATCCAAATTTTAGAACAAAAATTTTTAGCCGCTCTGCACTCTGCATTTCCTCACCTGAGCGAAACATCTATTGAAATCACTGCCGCCACCCAAAAACAATTTGGCCACTATCAGTGCAACGCCGCTATGAAACTGACTAAAATCCTCAAAATGCCCCCTCAAAAAATTGCTGCAGAAATCATTAATCACTTAAATGCGGACGACATTTTTGAAAAAACAGAAATTGCAGGTCCCGGTTTTATCAATATCACCCTAACAACTGCTTTTCTTGAAAAAGAGCTCAATTCTATGCTCTTAGATCCTATGTTAGGAGTCGAAAGAGAAAAACCCAAAAAAGTCATTGTAGAATTCTCTTCCCCCAATACTGCCAAAGAGCTGCATGTCGGCCATTTACGCTCTACTATTATTGGAGATAGCATTGCCCGCCTTTTTGAATTTTTAGGCCACAACGTTTTACGTCTTAACCATGTGGGTGATTGGGGAACACAGTTTGGAATGCTGATTGCCTATATGAAAGAGCGTTATCCAAAAGTCTTAACAGGCGAGCAGCATACCGACCTCTCTTATTTAGTAAAATGGTATAAAGAATCCAAGCTCTTATTTGATAGCGATCCGGAATTCAAAAAACGCTCTCAGCTCACTGTTGTCGATCTGCAAAGCGGCGATCCTAATTGTATAAAAGCATGGGAAGTACTTTGTGCAATATCCAGAGAAGCTTATCAAGAAATTTACGATCTAATGGGCATCAAGCTCATCGAAAGAGGCGAATCCACTTATAATGCGATGCTTCCCAATATCGTCAAAGAGTGTGAAGAAAAGGGAATTGTCACTTTATCTAATGGAGCCAAGTGTATCTTTTTAGATGGTTTTACCAACCGCGAAGGGGAACCCCTCCCCATGATTTTACAAAAATCAGATGGGGGCTATAACTACGACACCACTGATATGGCCGCGATGAAACAGCGCACAAGGGAGGAAAAAGCCGACCAAATTATCATCATCACAGATGCCGGCCAAAGCCTTCATTTTCAAATGCTGGAAAAAGCGGCGCAGTTGGCAGGTTATTTAGATCCCAAACAAGTCCAATTTAACCATGTGGTATTTGGCATGGTATTAGATCAAAGTGGAAAAAAATTCCGTACACGCTCTACAGACACAGAAAAACTCCTGGATCTGTTAACTGCCGCTATTGAAAAAGCAAAAGAAATTGTAGAAGAACGCGCTCTTGAAATGAGTGAAGAGGAAAAATTAGAACTAGCTAAAAAATTAGGACTTGGAGCTATTAAATACTCTGATCTCTCCAGTCATCGAACAAGCGACTATACCTTTAGCTATGAAAAAATGTTAAAATTTGAAGGCAATACAGCTCCCTTTCTTCTCTATTCTTATGTACGTGTCAGTGGTATTAAGAGAAAAATTGGATCTGATATCGAACAATTAAAACAAAAAGCCGCAATCAAAATCAATCATCCATCCGAAATTGATCTTGGATTACATCTATGTCGCTTTTCTGAATGTTTAAAAGCATTCAAAAATGAACTTCTCCCTAACAGACTTGCCGAATATCTCTTTGAATTGGCGCACTATTTTAATGCGTTTTACCGAGACTGTACTGTAGAGGGAAGTAAAGAGCAAGAAGCGCGGTTATTATTGTGCGAGCTGACAGCCCAGGTGATGGAAAAAGGGTTACATTTATTAGGTTTACAGACTGTGCAGAGAATGTAACAACTGTTAAGCCTGACAGTCTCTTAACAAATCTAAGAGCTCTTGCTGGGTTTCTGGTAGCACTACAGTTAAGCCAGGCTTAATCCCCTCTTCCGAAAGCTCAAAAGCGCGCATCGTGTTACAAATGCGACCATCTAATCGCACCCCAATCCCCTTGATTCCCACCATATTTCCCCAATCGGCAAACATAGTAAGCGTCATCTCACAAGCCGTAATTAAAAATATAATCTCTTTTTTTGGATGCGCTTGAGCGATCTCTAACATCTTAGCCCCAATATAATGCACGGTCGGAATGTATAGAGGAATCACTCTCTCTTTCGGCATTAAATGCACCATTTTCCCAATAAAGCACTGCTGGCAGACACTATGGTTGCTATCATGGCAACACTTATCTGTAAAACGACCAGACGGGCACTCCATTGGTTTTTGACAATAAGAAAAACCCACCACTAACAAGCTATTTTCTTTTTTGTAAAGCTCAATGAGTTCATTTTTGTCCCTAATTCCATAAAAAAAGAGGTCCCCTTTTCTTGTAAAAGAGCAGGGACGGAATAAGGAACGTAAATAGTTCCATCCATAGCGAAAAGGATGGTGAAAGAAACGAGGCAGCACAGCTTTTTCTGTATCACGAGTGACCATCCATCTAAAAGCCTTCCAACGCAATCCTTTTTTGGTATCAGGAGCGATACCGGCCATTTTAGGGAGCGTTTTCAGGGTGTGGATGGGGTGAGCGGAGTGCGCTATTTTTTCTTTTTCTTCCCAAGCACATTTAGCCATTTTCCATTGATCTGTCATGGTTATAGTTTACAACAACCACAATAAACAGGGTAGGAAAAGAACAAAGAACAAAGAACAAAGAACAAAAGAACAAAAGAATAAGAAGAATAAGAAGAATGACAGGATGGGCAGGATCGCCCTTCGGGCGGCAGGATAGGCAGGATAACTATACTTTATAAGGTTTATCCCTCTTTTTTTTCTAAAAATAAAGAAGGTTGAGATGTTATACTTATCTTATCAAGCATAATTATCCTGCCTATCCTGCCGCCCGAAGGGCGATCCTGCCCATCCTGTCCTTCTTCTTTTTTCTGTATCCTGATTAGCCTGATGATGTGTGGCTTGTTTACATGTCGTAGCGATCAAACCCCACATTTCTGGGCACATGCAAGAAAAGCAATTTCATAAAAACATCCCATGATTGCGCTTGAAGAGCTTGTGCAATTTCAAATTGAACATCAGGATCGTTAATACTCAGTTGAGAACAAAAATCGCTCACACACTCCTCATGCATATTACCTCTATCGCTCTCTTCTTTTAAGCTAGTATAGGTCCCCCCCACAAAACTACTCCACAATAAATCACGAGAATAAATAGCGCGCAGTCCCGCATTCAGCTTGGGATCGGATAAAATAAATAAAAGAAAACGCAAGGGATGTAGATGGTTAATGCGATCCCCAGCCTCTTCTAATTTTTTTTTCTTACAAAACACACTCGCCAAAGACTTATAAGCTAGTGTATTGATGATAAAAGAGATGTCCTCTTCTTCTGCTTTGACCTCTTTCCAGTAATCACGCAACTGCAAAACATCCATCTCAGCCCTCTGAGATGCATTTTTTTTCCAATGGCTCTCTGCTGCAAAGCCCATTGAAGAAACTAAGCTTAAGCTCATCAGGATAGTTAAAAAAAATTTCATTTTCCCTCCATTATAATTAAAACCTTTTTATGCCTGAAAATGCTTTTTTTTTGGAAAGGGATTTGCTAAATTAAACACATATGCAAAAACTGCTCATCGCGACACTTTTGAACATCCTTCTCTTTTCTTCATTTACCCTTTCGGGTTTTCTCTCCCCACAAACTCTTAACGTGGGCCCCGAAATTTATCACACAAAACGCATCCGTCATGGGGGCACTCATCAAAAAGGATATTTATACGGAACGACTCTGCAATACGAGCATCTTTCAAAATATGGACTTTATTTATCGGCGCAAGGACGCCTAGCCTATGGAAAACTTTCAGGGTTCTCCGGAAAAGGCCACCGCATTTCATCTCACCAATTAGATAGCGAATTGGAGGGGTCTCTGGGAGGCTCTTACAGTTTTAATAAATTCACTCTCGCTTCTTTTGGAGGGGGGGGGTATTATTACGGAATTAACAAGTATGGCCACCCCACTCCTATTCCTCTTAAATTTCACGATACCTTTTCTTTCTTAACACTTGGCTCTTTGATTCAATGGAACCCGAGTGGAGAATTCTCCATGACTCTCACTCATAAAGTTCGTTTCATGGTCAAAGGTCAATCTAAAATCATGAACGATCCAAACTATGACACTCAAACTTTACCTATGAATGAACAAAGACATTATGAAATCTCTTTATCTCAAGACTTCAAGCTCCCCCTTAAAAGAGGATTGTATGGCTTTTCTTTCACCTCCTTTTACCGCTATCGCCACTATGGGGGAAGGGCCAATTTTCCCTTTGACTTTATCGATACTAAATTCATTATCTACGGAATCAACGCCTCAGCTACTTATCTCTTCTAAGTTTCGCTATATTTGGCATGCCAATTGCTCGTTATCCGGTAAGAAGTCGAAAATTTACAAGATGTTAATAATAAATTTATCATTTCTTAATGTTCGGACTATTTAATGGCCTCACCAAGCCAAAAAATCAGGAGAGAGAACCATGAATGAACCCAAGAATGAAGTAGAGCTACTTAGACAAATCAGCAGATTAGAAACTCAAAACGATCATGTTCTTACAGAGCTCACTCAACTAGATGAACTCCTACGCTTGGCCGGGTTTTCTTATGGCATTGCCACTCTAAAAGCAGCGGCTACAGAGTTAGTTAAAATGAAAAATAATAGCAATAAATTAAACGCTCAATAAAAAATTTAATAGATACATAATACATAATATTTAATCCGACCATGCGGTCGGATTATTTTTTTATACACATATTTACAGTAATTTAATTTTTGCTTTATATCCCATTAACATTCCTACATCACAATCATCGCATCAAAGAGAAAATACTCGGCCTAAAGGGGGCCTTTATGAATATAATAGATTTAAATAAAAAAATTGCAGAATTGGAAACAGTTAATGATCATTTAGTGACAGAAATAGAGTTAATAGACTCTTTGCTTAAAGAAGTGGGTTTCGAAGAGGGAATCGCGACAATGAAAACGGCTGTCTATGAACTCATGTCTATGCAAGACGTAGAGCTTGAAGAACTGGCATAGAATTTGCTCTTCCTATAGGTAAGAACTAAGAAGGGAGGGCTTCAGATGGAGACAAAAGAATTACTTAGAAGACAAGCTCAGCTTGAATCAGAGAACGATATGCTTCGCACTGAGCTAGAGTACTTAGATCAGCTGATGCGTCAGGCAGGCTTTTCCGATGGACTTGCTACTGTAAAAGCCACAGCCTTAGAACTTATCGAAAGCGCACAAAATCAAGATGACAAGGCCGCCTAAGAAAATTCAAGAGAAAAGACGACTAGAAACCCATCCCTTTAAGGGGATGGGTTTTTTCATGCGTAAGGTGAGCAATTAAACTTATTTCCTTAAAATTTATATTATCTTAATAATTAAAATATA
>CALBHK010000395.1 GCA_937894565.1 uncultured Chlamydiae bacterium | reverse complement strand
GCATATCGCAGTCTGAAAGACTGCCACTGCAACAGCCCAGGGCAACGCCCTGGGTATGAATCAGTTGCATATCGCAGTCTGAAAGACTGCCACTGCAACAGCCCAGGGCAACGCCCTGGGTGTGATTCAGTTGTAAATCGCAGCCCTCCGGGCTGTGTTCGGGCACCGGCACGGGCACGCACACGCACACGGGCACGTAATGATTAGAGATACAGCCCTTCGGGCTGTATCTCTAATCTCATTTATTTATCTACTGATCATCCTTATCCAAGATCTCAACTTCCGCTTCCTGAATGTGATCACCACTCCTTGAGGAGGCTGCTTCTTCATGCGGGGCATGCGCATGCTGCGCATGAGGCCCAGCACCAGCTGCGCCGCCTGGGGCTCCTGCTCCTGCTGCAGACATCGCCTCTCCAATTTTCTGCATATGTTTTTCCAATGCCTCTTTGGTCGTTTTAATCTGTTGAAGATCTTCGCCTTCAAGTGCCTTTTTAACGGCATCAATTCTGGATTGGATATCATTTTTCACATCGGATGGGATTTTATCGCCATACTCTTCCAATGCTTTTTCTGCACGGAAAGCAAGCGCATCGGCTTCGTTGCGAGTGATCGCAGTTTCAGCGCGTTTTTTATCTTCATCCTTATGCAGTTCCGCATCTTGCACCATATTTTTGATCTCTTCTTCTGTTAACCCTGAAGAAGCTTCAATGCGGATTTTTTGCTCTTTACCCGATGCCTTATCTTTTGCAGAGACGTGTAAAATGCCGTCGGCATCAATATCAAAAGCCACCTCAACTTGCGGTGTGCCTCTAGGTGCTGGTGGAATGCCATCCAGATCAAATTGGCCAATAAGCTTATTTTGCTCGGCCATTTTGCGCTCGCCCTGGAAGACGCGGATGGTCACAGCAGGCTGGTTGTCTGCGGCTGTTGAAAAGACCTGTTTTTTCTGTGTAGGAATTGTGGTGTTGCGCTCTACAAGTGCAGTCATCACGCCGCCTAAGGTCTCAATCCCAAGAGTTAAAGGAATCACATCAAGCAGAAGAATATCTTTCACATCACCGCTTAATACGCCCCCTTGAATGGCTGCGCCAATGGCCACAACTTCATCAGGATTTACCCCTTTATGTCCCTCTTTGCCAAAAATTTCTTTCACCATCTCTTGCACTTTGGGCATACGGCTCATGCCGCCTACTAGAATGACTTCATCGATATCTTCCTTTTTAACTCCAGCATCTTTTAATGCTTTCATGCAAGGCTCGCGCGTTCTTTCGATCAGACTATGAGTGAGCGATTCTAATTTGCTGCGTGTGATTGTCACAGCTAAGTGTTTAGGTCCACTGGCATCCATGGTGATGAAGGGTTGGTTGATCTCTGTTTGCTGCGTGCCGGAAAGCTCGATTTTTGCTTTTTCAGCTGCATCCCGCAAACGCTGCAAGGCCATTTTATCTTTGCTTAAATCGATGCCATGCTCTTGTTTAAATGTGTCTAAAAGCCAATGTAAGATCTCGATGTCAAAGTCATCGCCACCCAAGTGCGTGTCGCCATTGGTAGCCAAAACTTCAAAGACGCCATCGCCAATCTCTAGAACGGAGATGTCAAAAGTTCCGCCCCCTAAGTCGAAGACTGCAATTTTCTTATCATGGCCTGTCTTATCTAAGCCGTAGGCTAAAGCCGCAGCTGTAGGCTCTGGAATGATGCGTTTGACATCCAGACCTGCGATGCGTCCTGCATCTTTGGTGGATTGACGTTGGGAGTCATTAAAGTAGGCAGGCACAGTGATGACTGCTTCTGTAATGGTCTCTCCTAAATAAGCTTCTGCAGTCTCTTTCATTTTGATCAAAATTTGTGCGGCAATTTCTTCTGGTGTTTTGATCTCTCCATCAAGGACTGAAAAAACAGCATCGCCATTGCTGTTGCGTGTGACTGTATAGGGAACGGTTTTCATTTCTCCCGCCACTTCTTCGAACTTACGTCCAATAAAGCGTTTGGATGAGACGATAGTATTTTGTGGATTAGTCACTGCCTGACGTTTGGCCGGAACTCCTACCACGCGTTCTGTTTTGGATTTAAAAGCCACAATAGAGGGTGTTGTTCTTGCCCCCTCCGCATTGGCAATCACAACAGGCTGTCCGCCTTCCATAATCGCCACGCATGAATTCGTTGTGCCTAAATCGATTCCAATGATTTTTTTTCCTTTTGATTTTCCTGACATAGCAATCTCCTTAATTGTTTTCTTCTAAAAATTTAATATCTTCTGCAGTTTCTGAACGCTTTTTGGAGACCTTCACTCTTGCCGGTCTGAGAGTGCGGTTTCCTATCACATATCCTTTGCGCAGCTCTTTAACGACAGTGCCTGCCGGTATGGTGTCATCTTCTACCAGCTCAATGGCTTCATGAAGTTCGGGGTTAAAGGGTTGTCCTTCTGCGTGGAACTCTTTAATGCCCTGATTTTTTAGGGCATCTTTAAACTGACTTAAAATCATTTGAAACCCAATACACCACTGTTTGGTCTCATCCGATAGCTGGTCTGTATAAGAAAGAGCTGTCTCTAGATGATCGAGTGGGTTGAGCAGTTCCAAAATAACGCCTTGAGTGGCAAATTGGGCGCTTTCATGCTTTTCTTTCACTAAACGCTTACGAGTGTTTTCTTGTTCAGCAAGCAAGCGGAAATACTTATCTTTAAATTCGCCCGCTTCTTGTTTGAGCTGCTCTAATTCGATGTCGCTGATTGTCACATCCAGCAGTTCACGTTTTTCTTGATTTTCCATGTTTTCCATTTCTTCTGTCATGAGTTTTTCCTTTGATCTTCCAGCTGCAGGGCTGTTTCGCGGTTGAGGCGATAATCAGTATGCGGCTGGCGGTATTGTATTTTATATTTATATAAACTTTGAGTCAGCGTCTCTCCAATAAGGGTGCTAAACTGTTGGAGGATTGCAAATAAACGCCGATAGGGCAGGCGCATGGGGCCTAAAAGGCCAATAGCTCCGGCTACGTTGACATTCAGCTTGTAAGGGGAAGCTATTACAGTGCATTGAGCCATCGAGCTGAAAAGCCCTGTAAAGGGAGCAAGTTCCGGCCCAATCCAATAACGCAATGCATTGCGTTTCATGCACTCGCGTAAAATCAGACGCATGCCGGACCTGTTTTCAAAAAGGGCAAGTCCTTGTGCAATCATTGAGGGCTGTTCAAACTCTGGGTAGTTAAGCAGTTGTGAGAATCCGCAGCGGCATAGATCGTCTTCATTAAAATGCGCATACCCAACAATATAACGTACCATGATTTCGTTATACCAGCTCTGGCCTAGACCCTCTTCCATTTTTGTGAGGTTTTCTGGCTTGTCATTGCCACTTAATCTCCAGTGAAAATAGGTCTCTATGCGCTTAATAAGATGGCTGTTTAGCTTTTCTTCGCTTAAGAGCACTTCCGTGCGAATGACCCCAAAATCAGAAAGAATGATGCAGATGGCGCGGGTGCTATCTAAATAGACAAGTTTCAGGTCGACGACAAAATCGTGGTCAAAGCGGGGAGTGCAAAGAAAAACGGCCATTTGGGTTAATCTTGTGAGCTCTTCTGCTGCCTGCTGAAGATAAGAGCTCACCTCTCTTGTTTCTATCAAGCGGAATTTTTCAATTTCCCGGCTTGTCTCTTTGTCTATTAAAGTGCTCTGTTCAAATTCGGCCGCGTAGAGTTGATAG
>CALBHK010000394.1 GCA_937894565.1 uncultured Chlamydiae bacterium | reverse complement strand
CGTATGCAATACCCATGTTTGTTTCTCCAATACATTTTTCGAGTATAGGGCAAGACCCTTAAAAGCTCTATGAAGCATATAGCGTGGCGTGGGTATCGCCCACGCGGAATCTCTTATTATCAAGCACCCCAATCAATTCAAGATTCACTACTTCAAAGACCTAGCATTCTAGTTATTGCGCTTTATGTCGTCGCATAGTTGAATTTTCACGGAACCCCTATTTAATGCAATCGTCGCTATGCCGCCAAATTTATTAAAAAACCGAAAAAATACCCCTTGCCGAGCCAGTAACCGCCGTCAAATCGCCTTTTTCTCTTTAATGCAATCGCCTACCTAATTTTAATAAGCTCTGTTCTCTAATCAAGAACACATGAGAACATCATTGATATCCATAGAGAATTCAGCCATTAGCTGTTTTACGCTTCCACCTTTGGCAGCCTTAAAACGGGCTTGCTTTGCGCCTTTTAACGTGGCTTCTACCTTGTCAAGAACGCTTTGCTGTTGTGCCATTGATAAGCCAATAAATCGGTCTAGTATGTCGGCCGTCATCCAGTCGAGCTGCTCTTCCTGCTTGATTGACTTGGGTTTAGGCTCAGCTTTTTTCGGCTTCGGAGTTACGTCTTTAAGCTGTTTCTTTTGGGTGAACGTGAACGAAAAACCTGTAATAGTACGCCCTGCTTTGTGTTGTTCGTGTTTGACTGTAATATCTGTATGCTCATTGATTTGTTGTATAGCAAGTTTGAGAACTCGCTCTTTTAGCTGAGCCATGAGCTTATATTCAGTATCAAGAACCCCTATCCGCTTTCTAAACTCTGTTAATTCTATTACAGGGGTCTGCCCTGTACTTCGCCAGCAAATCAATAACTCATACAATCTCACAGCATAAGCACTCGATAAGCCGCTAATTTGCTCGATGTCATACTTGGTAAACTGCTCCTCTAGTCGAGTAATTAGTGGTACGACAGCAGGTGCGAATACAAGCTCAACAGTCGCCTCGTTATTCATGTAGCCTACTTGAGATACCCATCGACTCGTAATAGTGATAGTGCCTTTGCGACGTGATTCTTGATAACTAAACTGCCTAGCAAATAAGTCTTTACAGGCATCTTTAAGGGCTTGATATGCAGTGTGTTTAGCAACACCAAATTGATTGATATAACTCTCGGCTCGGACAGTTAGTGGGTCGTTCGCGTTGATGCCTTTCCCACTTTCCCTTGCCTCAATAATGGCCAATAAAATTAAACGCTGCTCTACTAAGTCTAGGTTGTAACTAGCGTTCATTAGCGCATTGTCTTTCACAATTAGCTCGCTCATAAATGTTGCCCTAATATTTTTTGTGTGCAAATCAGGATAAAGCTATTCTTGACGTTTTTCAACATAAAAATACACAATAAAAAATTTGTGTATATATGGGTCGGTAAACGTGTATATATATACAATAAAAGATTTGTGTATTTTTGGTCGGTAAACGTGTATATATGGGTCGGTAAACGTGTATATATGGGTCGGTAAACGTGTATATATGCCGATTTCCTTCTATCTTCTGTATTTAAAAAGTATTAAAAGTATTTAAAACGTATGCGCGAGATTTTTTCTGTGTAGAAATAAACGATTTTGTACGCAAAAAAATGGCAAAAATGCAAACACTATGTCGCCCTAATCGGGCGGTTTTTCTCCCCCCTGAATCCCCCCGAGTCGGGGGGACACACCATCGCTAATTTTCACTGACTATCGCCAAGCAGATTTTTTTAGGTTGGTGAGAGGTGGCGTTTTACGAGGGTGACAGGTTCTCTGTCCTCTCGCCTCGACTGGTTGCGTTTTTGGCAACTGGTCTTAGGTTAATCGCGCCACTGGCAAGGGTAAGTTGATTTTTCTGAGACGATGATGAAAGTTTTTAGTGTTTCATATCCGTAAACAACACTAACAACACTTAAAAAGCGTATTTTTTGATTATTTTTAAGTTTTAAGGCAGAGGTATAGATTTAAAATCAACGTAAAGGCTGTTTTTAGGCGTTTTAAGGCATAGTAAACGTGTTTTTAGTGGAAACGTACTGCTTAGTTGTTGTATGCGCCTTAAAACGCAAATTTGATGGGTTTTTCACTAGGAGGCCGTTTTGCGCGGTCTGCCCCCTAGCTTGCCATTACTCCGAGACGCTGCTGTTTTGGCCTCGGAGCGTGAAGCTCCACCCAGTTTACCTAAGCCTGCGGCCATCCAGTGGGGAGATCCAAATACGCCTGCTAACAGGCTAGGGATGTATAAATCTGCGTCTAAGGTCGGAAAGTGTAACCCTAAGCCGGTCGGACTAATTTCAATCTCAGCTAGTTCGGCTGGTTTAGCATGATTCAGACCTTCCACAATGTGAGGGGGAATGGCTAGCTCTAGCCCTGTGTTCAAACTGACCACAATCCGAGAGACACGACGATCATAGCGAGCTGCAATCGCGTGGGGGGTGTTGTTGAGTTTTTCAGTCATCCGCATTTCTGCGGCTTGTACATCGGCATCAGTAATCATGGTGTATGGCCTTCCATGCAGGACAGAGTATCGCCTGCTCGATTTTAAGCCGTTCGGCAATTTGGTTTAACTCTCGGCTCGAAAAACCAAAACTTTCGCGTAATTCCAACGCACCGTTTGGACAATTCAAGTTAAACACCGCTTCACAACCTGCCCCAATGACATGCACATGGGCTGGACGGTGGTCGTTGGGATAGACCACCACCCGAAGACCATTAAAACGTAGGACGGTTGGCATTGTTAATAAACCTATTCGCTTAGGTTTTTGGAGTATATGCCTATTTCAACGAAATATCCAATTGCTAAGAAACTGTGTTTGTGCAAATAGCAGGAATCTCAATATATTTCATCGCAAAAACTACGATTTCTCTTTTACATTTTATTTCAAGTATTATTTTAGTGGTTAGGTTTTTTACGGTAAAAACGTGTATAATAAATATATAGATTAAATATGGTTTATATGTAGGATATATACGTTTTATATTTGGGTAATTTATGGTTGAAAGCAAGTTGGCGCAAGATTCGCAGCGAAAAATACAGTTAAAATGGGTGTATTGGTATCTTCGGGATACCCATAAAACGACCATAGCTATCGCTAAAAAGCATTACAAAGCCCTCTCTGCTCAAGAGAAAAAAGCGGTGATGGCGGTGGCTGAAAAGTGGGCGAAAGAGGCTGGCCATGAGCCTGAGCCACCTCAACCAAGAGGCCGCCCAGTCAGTGCCGTTCCGACAGGTAATAAGCCGTATTTAGTCAGTCTGCCAATGCGCGATCTTGAAAAGCTCAAGCAGAAGGCAGAGGAAAGTGGAGAGTCTGTGTCTGTTCTTATTCGGGCAGCGATTAGGCAGTTTTTAGTATGAATGAGAGGTTTTATGTCTGAAAAACAAAAAGCCCATCCTTAGCTGATGAGCTTTTGTCTGTATCAACTGACTATCGCCGTAGGTAGCCATTGATACATTGCAGATTGTAAGTGCTAAAGATAGGAGCTGTAAACTTGCTCAAACTGGCAAACAAATTTCTTTTGTCGCTTTTAGCAGCTATGTCCTTGCACAAGGTTGAATGATGTCATACACTGCAAATCCTGATGTTGTACGTAAAAGCCACTAGGTGTAGCGACCTGCATTTGAAAATGCTCAGGCCTGCATTCAACGCACTTTGAGGCCAGAACTAAGTGCATTTATCAGATGTCTCAGGACAGGATTAATTGCCACTGAGCCTGCATTACATTTTCAGGACTGCATTTCATCGCGTCAGGACAGCATTAACTGCAAATGAAAAAGCCTTCCAAACGGCTTACCAGTGTGTCCATCAAAGGATGGTTTGATGGTCATTTTGAAAATAGTCCATTTCTGTAGAAATACCCTCGAAAAACCGTCCAAATTCCCACTCCTTTTTTCAATATCCAACTACACTTAAGTTTGACGTGAAATCTGGACGCATCATGATTATCGGCTATGCTCGTGTTTCAACAGATGACCAACATTTAGATCTGCAACGAGACGCATTGCAGAAAGCAGGTTGCGAACGTCTTTTTGAAGATAAAGCCAGTGGTGTCAAAGCAAATCGTACAGGGCTTAGTCAATTATTGATGAGTCTACGCGCGGGCGACACCGTAGTTGTTTGGCGACTAGACAGGCTGGGGCGTTCTTTTAAAGATCTCATCGCCATGATTGAACAGTTTGACCATGCCCATGTTGGTCTGCGCAGTGTACAGGAAAATATTGATACCACATCCATTGGTGGACGGTTGGTTTTTCACTTATTCGGTGCATTAGCCGAATTTGAACGCCATTTGATTCGTGAGCGCACGCAAGCAGGCTTGTCTGCGGCAAGAGCGCGTGGTCGACAAGGTGGGCGCAAGAAACGTCTTGACCCCACCAAGCGTGCCGTTGCTTTACGGCTTTATCACGAAAGAAATCATACGGTAGAGGAAATTTGTCGGATGATGGGTGTTGGACGTTCCACGCTATACAACTACCTGACGGAAGCGGAACGTGATGTCCTCCAATCGCCGTAAAGAGATTCCTACGGATTCGTTGTTGCAGTTACAGCAACGACTGGATCGGCTGCCGCGTAAGAGCGCCGAACGTGTCGTCCAGATTACATCAATGGCTGAGCTGTATGGGGTATCACCGACAACAGTCTACCGTGCGCTCAAGCGTTGTCTAAAACCTCGGGCGGCACATCGAGCCGATCACGGCCAACCTCGCCTGCTGCCAAAACCTGAACTGGAACATTACTGTGAACTGGTCGCTGCGCTTAAACTGCGTACCACGAATAAAAAAGGCCGACATCTGTCCACGCAGCGTGCTATTGAGTTATTAGAGCAGCACGGCATTGAAACGGCTCACGGCCTTGTCAAAGCCCCACAAGGCTTACTGCATAAAAGCACTGTCGATATTTATCTGAGGCAATTGCATTTGGATCAAGGCCGACTACAGCGAGAGCCACCTGCCGTCCGTTTTCAAGCTCTACATAGCAATGATTGCTGGCAATTTGATATGTCACCTTCGGATCTCAAGCATATCGACAAACCCGACTGGATAGATCCCACGAAAGGGATGCCAACGCTGATGTTATTTAGCGTGGTCGATGATCGTAGTGGTGTTAACTATCAGGAATATCGTTGCATTTACGGGGAAGATGCAGAATCGGCCTTACGCTTTTTATTTAACGCAATGACACCCAAAGCGGATGCCACCTTTCTTTTTCAGGGTCGCCCCAAACTGATTTATTTGGATAATGGCCCTGTGGCCAAGAGTCGTGTTTTTCAGAATGTTATGTTGGCACTTGGTATTGAATGGCTGACACACCTTCCCGCAGGCTCAGACGGTTCTCGTACTACGGCACGCTCCAAAGGCAAGGTCGAACGCGCCTTTCGTACAGTGAAAGATGCCTATGAAACGTTATACCACTTTCATAAGCCTGAAACAGAACAACAAGCAAACGCATGGCTACACCGTTATTTGATTCATGATTACAACCTACGCCAACATCGCACCGAGCATCATACTCGTTTAGACGATTGGTTAGCCAATTTACCCACGGAAGGGATTCGTGAAATGTGTGCATGGGAGCAATTTTGCCGTTTTGCCCGCGAGCCTGAACGGCGTAAAGTCGGTGTCGATGCACGCATCTCCATTGACGGGACAGCGTATGAAGTGGATCCCGCGATGGCTGGTGAAACGGTTATCTTGCTGTGGGGTTTGTTTGATAGCGAACTTTATATCGAGTTTGAGGGTGATCGTTCGGGGCCTTATTATCCAATATCAGGCCCTATTCCTCTACATCGTTATCGTGCGTTCAAACGAGGTAAAGCAGACGAACGTGCTGACCGTATTCGTGCCTTAGCCGATCAAATAGGCTTACCCATAGCGGCATTGTCAGGTGATGATGTGCGCTTAACACCGACCACGGGAACCATAGCGATACCAAAGCAGCCCTTTGATGCCCAGTCATTGGAATACCAATTTCCTCATGTGATTGCGGCCAAACTCGCGATTGCCGATGACCTTGCTCGTCCATTGGCGAAGTTGTCATCAGCAGAACGTGCCTTTATTGATCAGGTCTTAGCAGAAACGCTCATACGCAACACCGTACTATCACGCGTGCGCCATTATTTCCGTCATCAAACAGGAGGAGAAGATCATGCGAGTTGAAGTGATGGAGTATTACGGGCTAACGCAGCCATTCAGCCAAGCGGGTTACTATGAAACGCAGCAGCATACTCAATTGCTCAAAGACATTAAAGGGGCAATTTTAGAGGGTCGCCTCATTGCGGTGTGTGGTGTAGTCGGCAGCGGCAAAACCGTGACCATGAGGCGGTTACAGCAACAGTTGAAGGAAGAGAATCGCATTACGGTCTCCAAATCTTTGTCGGTGGAAAAGCACAGTATCAAACTCGCCACCCTGATTACTGCACTGTATTACGATCTTGGTACTGATAAAATACAAATTCCCAAACAGGGGGAGCGGCGTGAACGTGAGTTACGGGAGTTAGTACGCAAGAATAAACGTCCTGTTGCCTTGTTTGTTGACGAAGCGCACGACTTGAATCGGCATACGCTGACAGGATTAAAGCGTTTGATGGAAGTGATTGAGGATGGTGATGGGCGATTGTCAGTGATTCTTTCAGGTCATCCTAAATTGCGTAACGATTTACGTCGTCCCACCATGGAGGAAATCGGCTTTCGAACCGATGTATTTAATTTGGAGGGTATCGCAGGCAGTCAACGTGAATATTTACACTGGTTGCTCAATACTTCTATGCGTGATGGCAACTCTGTTGAATCGGTCTTGACGCTAGATGCTATTGACTTGTTAGCTTCCCGTTTACGCACACCACTACAAATCCAACTACACCTCACGATGTCATTAGAAGCAGGTTATCAAACAGGGGAAATACCAGTTTCTGCTGAATTGGTCGAGTCCGTGTTGTCACGACAGTTGGACGATCTGGAGCCGACATTAACGCGTCATGGCTACCACTTGAAAGATCTCGTGGAACAGTTTGATGTCAAACCTGCCGAAATCAAGGCCTTGTTTAATCATCAATTAGACACCACTCGTGTTACAGAATTACGCCGTCAATTTCTGGCTGCAGGCTTGCCTATTTGACGCGCTATCGTCACTATTTTCATTTGCAGTTAATGCTGTCCTGACGCGATGAAATGCAGTCCTGAAAATGTAATGCAGGCTCAGTGGCAATTAATCCTGTCCTGAGACATCTGATAAATGCACTTAGTTCTGGCCTCAAAGTGCGTTGAATGCAGGCCTGAGCATTTTCAAATGCAAGTCGCTACAACTAGGCCTCTCATGGTGGATATTACGTTGAAAAACGAAATATCACTGACTATTGCTAGTAGTCAGTTAGATGGTTTTTAAGCCACTGCGAAAGCAGTGGCTTTTTCATTCCTGCTATCATAGCGTCATCATAGCTTCGTTGATGTCAAGGGAAAACTCGGTCATTAGCTGCTTTACACTTCCACTTCTGGCGGCCTTAAAACGAGCTTGTTTTGCGCCTTTTAGTCGTGCTTCAGCCGTGTCGAGAGTTGTTTGTTGCTGTGCCATTGATAGGCCAATAAAGCGGTCTAGTATGTCCGCAGTCATCCAGTCGAGTTGTTCTTCTTGTTTTGTTGCCTTCGGTTTAGCTGCTGATTTTTTTGCCTTTGGAGTTACGTCTTTCGCTTGTTTCTTTTGGGTGAACGTGAATGAAAAGCCTGTAATGACGCGCCCTGCTTTGTGTTGTTCGTAGGCAGCAATGATGTCTGTATGGGTGTTTATTTGAGTGATTGATGGTTCAAGTACGCGCTTTTTAAAGTCACCCATAATGGTGTATTCGTGATTGCTTACACCAATGCGTAGGCGAAAATCCTCTAAGGCAATAATTGGAGTTTTTCCCATGTTTCGCCATGCAATTAATAACTCATACAAACGAACGGCATAGGCACTGTTGAGTTGACTAATTTGCTCTAGGTCATACTTAGTAAATTCACGTTCTAAAAGCGTAATCAATGGGACAACAGCAGGAGAAAAAATTAGTCTAACAAGAGCTTCATTATCAATATAACGAACCTCACTCACCCATCGAGAACGGATATGTTCAATATTTCCTTTCTTATTTATTTCTTGGTAACTAAAACGCCTTTCAAATAAATCATCACAAGCATCTTTTAGTGCTTGATATGCCGTTTGTCTCGCTACACCAAATTGAGAAATATAACTTTCGGCGGATACTGTTAAATGATTATTGGCATCAATGCCCTTACCTGTTTTTCTAGCTTCAATAATAGCAAGCAGTATTAGGCGTTGTTCTACAAGCCCCAAGTTATAACTGGCATTGATTAGAGAATTGTCTTTTACAACGATTAAGTCCTTCATGAATAATCCTGTGATTTTATAAGCACTGAATTATATTTAAATGACTTTTTTATTTATGTCAATAAATTGACTAAATATATTATGTCATTTATTGGTAGGTAAATGTCCATTTATTGGTAGGTAAATGTCCATTTATTGGTAGGTAAATGTCCATTTATGCCGATTTCCTTCTATCTTCTGTATTTAAAAAGTATTAAAAGTATTAAAATAATATAAAAAGAGAAAAACTAATATTTCCAGAAAAGCAGGATATTTTTATCAAATAGAATTATTTAAAAAAATAAAAGGGCAAGGACACATACAGGGTACTCTATCGAGATTCCTGTGATGCCTTGTTAGGGAGTATCCCTAAAACCCTAAAAAAAGCAAAAGCACACGATGGCTAAGTTTCTACAAAATCAAATAGAGAAAAAACAGTTTTTCAGAGGGGGAATAGGCGAACTTTCTTTGGATCGTTCGTAGACACTCACTCTGTTATGATTTCAATAAGTCAGATAATTAAAATATCTAATCAAAAGCGTGGAACATTGCTTAAATATTAAGCGTGGAACGATCTAATTCACGTAAAAAGACCAACTGGTGAGAGTTGGGCTTTTGTGATTTGGTTAAGCTATTGAATTAAAACAGGAATAAAAACCGATTTCGTATAAGCTGTATTATGTTAATTGTAGGAAAACTTAATCTAAGTAATTAGATAACCGCCTCAAAATGCTTTTCTGTACAGCAGATATTAAATGTTCCATATATGCATAATCAGGCTCATTTTGTGTTGTTGTGGGTAACTTAACTTTAAAATTTGCAGTTTGAGAACTTCTTAGTTTATTACCATAATCAAATTTACCTTCTAAGGATTTTTGAATCACAGTTGATATGTATAGCATGGCTTTTTGGCTAATTGAATTATTGTCATTCCAATAAGCACCTGTATCATCCCCCATACCATAAGAATAGTTTCTATAAAAAACATTTCCAAAAATATCAATAGTTAAACTATTTTTTGGAAAAACTCTAATATCATTCCCAATATAATCAACAACCCCTGTATTTGTTGTTCCTGACATCACAAATGGTAACTCACCCGGAATTTGATCATCTTTTTTCAATCTC
>CALBHK010000393.1 GCA_937894565.1 uncultured Chlamydiae bacterium | reverse complement strand
TTCCCTACACGACGCTCTTCCGATCTAGGCCGTTGGCAGGCTTCCGATGGTTTGAAGATTAGAACTTGGTTTCGCAGGAATACTAGCTGCAGAGCTGTTTGGAAGCGCTTGGGAAGGCAACGCTTGGGCCACTTCATCTTCCAAAATTGGATTTTCGGGGTAACGAAAGGGAAGATGTTGTTTAGGAGGACGTACAAAATTTTGAGCTATTTCGTCTTTATTGCGAGCGTCGTTTGTTCCTTGTTGAAAAGTAGGTTTTTTTGATGCCGTATGCGTGAGTGCTACACCAACGCTTGGCAACTGTTTAGAGGCATCTGTTGCCTCTTGCTTTTGGAAAGGACGTACTTTTCCGGATGATAGAGAAGAGGCTGGATCTTTAGTAGTGGGCGGAAGAGAAGAAGTTGCAGGAGTTATGGGTTCAGGGGGCAGGAGTTCAGGAGTTGGTTCAGGAGCAGGAGGGATGACGGACTTCGGAATAGGTTCTTTAATAGGTTCTGGAATAATTTTTGGGGTAGATTTTATCTCTTTTACAGGGATGGGAGTTGAAGTAAGGGTTGCTTTTGTAGGTTCTTCAATAGGTTTATGAGGAAGAGGAGGTGGGATAGCTGCTGCTACTGGTAGAGGAGCAGGAGTTGGATTTGGAGTGGAAGGAGGCAGAGCAATTGCAAAAGATGGTTGCGGCTCTATGTGCAGAGGTGATGTATTGGGATTTGCAGATGCGATTGGGTCTGTAGGTTGATTTGTATCTTGGTTCGTTTGAGCTCTTGATATTGGTTTGGCATTTAAATAAGAAAGGACCTGATTTTTAATTTGCTCTTGAACTTCCCTTTGAGATCCTCTTCCAATCAGAGATTTATTTTTTGATTCCCATTTAAAAGCAGTGCCTGTTAATCCTGTTTCAGGAAGAGGGGGGCGATTTCTTTGACAGCCTGTCTCTTTTTCTTCTTCAATAGGGCGAGTGGTTAAAGCATGAAGATGGCCTTGCGCTTTTTGAATGGAAGCTTTTGGAATTGGGGCAGGTTCCTGAATAGGTTGGGGAGTAGGTTGGGGAGTAGGCTCATTTTGTATCTGTGGAGTAGTAGGCGCCGCAGGAATTCGCTTCTTAGTTTTTTGCACTTCTTTTGGATCAATTTGCGTTTGGGCAATTTGAGTTTGGGCGTTTTCATTTGCGTGGGGGATATATTCCCTTTCTCGCGGTGACCATTTTGTGTTGAGGCCCGGGGGGGAAGAAGTAATGACTTCTAATGAACGCCGGGAGACGGCCCCCATTTCAGTCCCATAGCATGAAGAAATCGAAATTCCTGCAATTGTAATGAGCTGAATAAGCCAAGAACAAAATCCTTTTCTGATCATATTTGCTCACTCTGTCCTTACTTCACCAAGGACAATTTATCTCAAAGTTGTGGATTAAATGCTATAGAAAAAAAAGATTAGACATCTTGTATCACTCATTCATCTTAAAACAAGATAAACAAAACAGAAGAATGACAGGATAGACAGGCATACGCATCAGGCTAACTCTTGCAGCCCTTCAGGCTGCGATACCTAACCC
>CALBHK010000392.1 GCA_937894565.1 uncultured Chlamydiae bacterium | reverse complement strand
TTTTTCAGAATGATTTTTCAAGGATTTTTTTCAGATTCAGCTGGAAGCAGTATATTTTAAGGCTCGTCTTTTGTTTTTTCCATCTTCCGTTGCTAAACCTAAATCACCTTCCAGTCTTTTAAAAAAATGAGTTAAAAAGGAGAACTTGACTTGAAAAATCAACTGTTTGTAAACATTTAGATCTTTACACTTTATACGTGCAAAAACTTTCCAAACCGAAGGAACACACGTGCCAGAACGCTGCCCCAAAACAACTCCCGACTCTTTAATGGAAGTTTCCATGTGATAAGGAAGTAGATATAAAAAGACATGGTTTACCAGATCTGTATCTATTTTTAAACTGTAATTACCTTTGTAACTTAATTGCAACTCTAATAAATTTTGTATAAAAACAGCTGAGGTTGTCTCGTCCCCCAAAAGAAGATATTTCTTAGGAATGTTACGATAACGAACAATCGGCTGAATTTTTGCTTTATTTGTATTTTTCCAGATGCCAATTTTTGGATCATAGGTGGAAGTATAAAAATTAAAGGAGTAAAGATCATCTCCCTCACCAACGATCTCATATATTTGAGCGTGTCCACCTTCTATATCACACCACCCTCCATGCATGTTAAAAGATTCGCCCTTTTTAAGATCGTTTATACGCTGAGCATATTTTTTGACTAGCTCCTGAACTTGGGACTGATCTTTCATTCTCTCTTTTTCTATCTCTTCCTTTGTTGGATTGGATTCAGATGGGGGAGATTGACTAAAGCAAATGACATCTTTAGCAATTTCGACTAATTCATGAGTGGAGGCAATTAAAGGATTGAGGATTTTATCCAACTCTTTATCTTCAGAAGATTCTTTCATATCCAAAAGAATAGATTCGAAAACTCCATAGATTTCACAAGGATTTGACCCTTCCAATTTTAATTCTTCTCCGGTAATCAGTCCCCCTCCTAAAATATTGGCTCCCACTTTTAGAAGTCTGCGATCTGAAACTGTCTCTTTTGTTAAAATCGCCTTATTATCAATTTCATCCAGAACAGAAAACTCATCTATCTCTTGCTCAGACATCAGACAATCTGCAAGGGGGGGAAGCAGGTGCTTGTCTTGTTTATTACTAGAAATAATGTGAATAAGGGAAGAATCAATTTTGTCGACTTTTTCTAGTTTTTTAAAAGAGTGAAAACCCAACACTCCTTTATTTTCTGGAATAAATTCGTTGTTTTTGTCAATTTGCATACAATAAAACCAGCCAACTTAATTATTTATATGTAATTATATACTAAAAAAAGAATAAAACCCAAACAATAGAATATTCGAAAATCAACTGAATTTTAGTAAAGTCTTATGGTTTTATTGACAATAGTATCGTGTTTTGATATCATTCTCATTATGAGAAAGAAACACACAGATACGCTAAACGCGGTCTTCCATACCCTGTGCTCTCGAACGTAAAATGGAGTGACATCGAATCTCTTTTTATCAGTTTGGGAGCTAGTGTTACTGAAGGAAGAGGATCTCGAGTGAAAATTTATCTTAATGATCGAGTTTCTGTGTTTCATAGACCGCATCCTCAAAAAGAAACAGACAAGGGTGCGTTAATATCAGTTCGTCGTTTTTTAGAGGAGGCAGGACTAAAACCATGAAGTATAAAGGGTATCACGGACAAGTCAATTATGACGAGGAAGCTAAGCTCTTCCATGGAGAAGTCGTTGGATTAAGAGATGTAATTACTTTCCAAGGAACCTCTGTAGATGAATTAGAAGAAGCTTTTAAAGACTCTGTTGATGAGTATTTAGATTTTTGCAAAGAATTAGGTCGGGCTCCTGAAAAGCCATTTTCAGGAAAACTCATTTTACGTTTGCCTCCAGAAATTCATGAAAGAGTCGCATACGAAGCAAAATGCAGTGGCGTAAGCCTTAATGCATGGATTAAGCAAGGAATTCAACAGCTACTCAGCGCTCCATCAGAAAATAAGCCACATAGAAAGCAGGCTTAACCTGCTACATATCTTTTTAACGATGCAGTATATCGACATCCTCAACAATGCCGCCGGCAGCTTGAAAGCCCTTAAGCATGCGCTTGCCAGATTCGCTTAAGAATTCCCCTACAACAAAAATTTTCTCTAAACCATC
The DNA here is from genome assembly GCA_937894565.1 of uncultured Chlamydiae bacterium. Lineage (GTDB taxonomy): Bacteria > Chlamydiota > Chlamydiia > Chlamydiales > CALBHK01 > CALBHK01. Next base: position 8,672 of record CALBHK010000392.1, on the reverse strand, counting down.
CCACTCGGCAGCAATATTTTTTTCTAAAATCAAACGATAAGGCGTCTTGCTTTGATTGAGCGTTATAAGTGTCTGGTTTAACGCCTCATGCCAGGCTGAACCTGGAGGCGGCAGACAGACCGCTACTTGAATTTCCTTCTGCTCAGAGAGTTGCATTTCTTGATGAGAAACATAGCCAGCAATAGCCTCCCCTATTTCCCAAACCAATCCCTGCGTTGGCAAAACAGAGTTTTTTATCGCTATGTGCATTTTTTCAAAATCATCTTCGTAAAGAAGTTCGGCTAAAGAAAGAGGCTCTTGCACATTTTGTGCATCAAGCAAAATAAAAGACTCTAAGCTTTGAGGAAGCAGATCTATTAAACTATTTAAATAATTGATCGCTACATCGCGATAAAAAAGACGTTGTGCTTGCAGCTCAAGTGGCTTTTCTTCGTTTTCTTCCAAGGGAATGTCTCTAAAATCTACAAATCCTTGATAAAGGACTATCCCTAAGGTGTGTGAAGAAAATGGTTTCCAGATCGTTTCTATAAAATGTTCTAAAGTAAGTGCTAAAGAGCGAAATTGCATAACATTTGATAAAGGGAATTCTAATTCTTGAAATAAACCTAAATGCAAATTCCATAAAATCCATCTACCGGCAAGAATATGCTTTTTAGCTATTTCAACAGCATCTTTCCAATCTAAATCGCAATCTATTCTACCATCTAAATCCACAATGACTGCATTAAAATTTTCAGGAACATCTTCGCTTGATTGAGGAAGATAGATTTTAGGAATAAATTTTAGCTCATTTTGATAAAAATAAGGCTTTTCCCATTGAATAGGAGATTCTTTTAAAATGCTTTTATTTTTTTGCGCCATAGGAACCTGCCTCACTAAAAAGTTTCAGAGACATCTCTCCATATATGTTTTAAATTCTTCTGCATCGTTGATTGGATGATTTATTTGTTTTAATTTTTCAAAACATTCGTCAAGTAAAGTCGGTATTCTATAAATAGGTAATAAATTAATAATTTCTGTGGTCTCACTCCAACTATTCTTTTCCAACCATTTAATTTTCCCTGTAAAACAGGGGATAAGAGACTGACTAAAATGATTCACATCTCCACCAAAAAAACTCGTACACTCGGTTTGAGCGTCCACAAAACGCTTTTCTTCTTTAAAGAAATCATATAATTGTCCGCATGCAGAGGGGTAAGATAGAATCTCTTTAATGTATTCTTTAGAAAGTTTTTCACTTTTTTGTTTCATTCGGCTACAGCGAAATAAAATGCCACATAGAAGCGAAATCGTTAAAAACACTGGAATAATAATTAAGGCAACGCCAATAGTTAATGTAAACATGGATAAGTACACAACAATTTTTCCAATCTTTGATGAATACGCAATTTTTTTAAGAAGAAGCTCGATTTTTCGAGAAGTCCAGGAAATGCCATTTAAAATAGCATTGAAACAGAGCCTGACTGTGATCCATAAAGGTTTAGATAGAGGTAAAAGAATTTTATTTCTACAAGATTGTCTTTTTGTGCAGCTGTGCACATCCATAGAAATAAACATTTTGCATTTTTCTACCTTTCTTTTGGTTTCTGAACTGCATTCTTGCAGGTGACAAATCTCTTGCGGAGTTAAAAAAGAGATAAGGTTAGAAAAGGCCGGATCGGGAAGTATTTCTAAAGGTGATTTTTGTATTTCCATAAAAACGCCCCTCTATCATTCTAAATATTCAATTTAACAAAGCGAATGTAGTGAATCAAGAGTCCTTTGCCACGCCAGAGCTGTTCAAAAAAAGAAGAACCATACCCTTCCAGTTCTCTTGCAAAATAAGGAGCCTCATAGACAGAGCGCATTCCCTCTTGATTCTGAAAAACCTCGATAATCTGCTCGGCATAAGAGGCGTGATCTGTAACAATTGTCACCTCTTTACCAGGTTTAAGGATACGTGCTAATTCTACGGCAAAATCGTGTTTAATTAAACGGTGTTTAGCGTGTCTTTCTTTTGGCCATGGATCGGGGAAATTAATAAAAACTCCATCTACTGACTTGTCTGGAAAATATAAACGAGTGGCGAGCTCCCCCTCTGCGCATAAAGCAAAAAGATTATCCAGATGGTGAGTTTTCTTTTTAGCCCAAATCTTACGGATACGATCAAATCGGATCTCTACTGCTAACCAGTTAAGATGAGGATGTTGCTTAGCACGCGAGTCAATCCATGTGCCATTACCGCTGCAATACTCAATCATGACAGGATGATTATTTTGAAATAAGGTTTCCCAGCCGGGAAATTGAAATTCTTCATAATTTTCAAGATAATCGGGAATAAACCAGACCCCGTCCTGTATAAGAACGCGGCGCTCTTCCCAAGAAAAAGGTGAGGGCATCTGTTTAGCTTTCATGAGCAGAGATCATAGCAGATTTCAAGATTTAAAAAAACAAGCTGCTGTACGTTCCCCGGTTTTTGGTTCGTGCCCGTGTGCGTGCCCGTGCCGGTGCCCGAAAAAAAACGATTAAAAAATATTTAAAAAAAAACGGGCACGAAGGGAAGTTTCGAGTTTTTCTTTTTTTATCTTGTTTTGCTACTATGGGATTATGAAATGTCTCTTGTGTATTTTAACTCTATTGACCTGCACTCTATTTGCAAAAGAGCCTACCCCCCTGCGCATCACTCATGCTACGACACCCTCGCAACTACGCTGGGGTCTCATGGCACGTCGCACTTTAGCCGCCGATGAGGGATTGCTTTTACACTATCCTACTATAAAGCCTGTAAGCCTTTGGGCTTTTAACTGTTTTATTGACTTTGATATCGCTTTTTTAGATCAGGAAGGCAAAATTATAGAAATAGGTTTTTTAAAATCTTACCCCACAATGATGGAAGCCCATCCCCCTATTTTAACTCTTCAGGATGTAGATGCTTTCTCTGATCACGATCCTCTTATCGCTTTTTTTCGCGCCCGTGCTCTTTATTCCTCTCATCCGGTTCAGTACGCGTTGGAATTACCAAGCGGTTTTTTGCAACGGCATGAGATCAAAATAGGCGATCAAGTGGTTTGGGGAAGTAAAGATCTTCTAATTATTCCTTTTCATAATTAATATTTAATGGATAATATACTTATTAGAGCTAAATCTGAGAAAATTTGACGAGGAGGTGCCCTGAATTTGAGACAGGCTTGCCGATGGCGAAGCAGCTCAACTTTTCAAGTTGGGCGATGCAGCCAGTCTTAAATTCAGAGGCTACCGACGTCGTCAAAATTCTCAGATTTAGCTGTAATGAGTATATTTTAAAGAATGGAGAAATTGCCCCTATGTCTAAGTACACAAAAGCCAACTTTCTTTTTCTTATCATTTTTGTGCTAACCTTTGCCCTATTTTCCTACTTCATGGGCTTTTGGCCATGGATCTTTGCTTCTATTGGGATAGCCTTAAGCTTGCGTCAGTGTTATCTTAATTCTTCTGGCGATGTTTTTGTGAGCGCTTTTATTTTTGGAGGATTAACCCTTTTTTATATGAGCAGAGTGGATTGGGATACTCTTCTTCCCATTCTGATGACTCTTTCTATTTTTTACCTCTTGATTAAAGAATACTTTCTCTATCAACACAATCGAAATTCCAATAAAAATCCATGAGCGAAGATGACCCCTCCATTATTCAAGGACTCTCCCCTTCAAAAGAAGAGATAAAATTCGAAGTGGGCCCCTACATGATTTTGGATACTATCGGAGTGGGGGGAATGGGAGAAGTTTATTTAGCCTACGACACTTCTTGCGGCAGGCGCATTGCCCTTAAAAAAGTACGTAAAGAGCTCTCTGCTGAAAGGATAATTTTACGCCGCTTTCTTAAGGAAGCGCACATCACCAGCCAGCTCACCCATCCCGGCATTATTCCCATTTATTCTATCCATGAACATGGCGAAGAAATTTACTACACCATGCCCTTTGTTCAAGGACAGACGTTAAAGCAAATTTTACGTAAAACACGCAGGCAGGAAAAAGCCGGACTTAAACTAGATCATCTAGGGGGGTCTATTCCCGCTCTGGCCAGGGTTTTTTTAACCATTTGCAATGCCATTGCCTATGCGCATAGCCATCATATTTTACACAGAGATCTCAAGCCCGAAAATATTATGATCGGAAAATTTGGCGAAGTGATGATTTTAGATTGGGGGCTAGCTATTTTAGCTTATGCAGAGAGTGATGAACAAGAAGAGCGTCGTCTTCCCTTTTTATCTGAAAAACGCCCTTCTTTAACTAAGATAGGAAAATTAGTGGGGACAGTTGCTTATATGGCCCCTGAACGCGCAAAATCTCTTCCAGCCACAATGCAAACAGATATCTATGCCTTAGGCGTCATCCTCTATCAAATGCTTACACTTCACATGCCTTTTAGACGAGAAAACCTCAAAGAGTTTCGTAAATCGGTAAAACATGAAAAATTTATCGATCCCATAGAGGTGGCTCCTTATCGGGATGTCCCTAAACTGCTTGCGTCTATTTGTAAAAAAGCATTGGAACCTACTCCTTCCAAGCGCTATAAAACCGTAGAAGAGCTTGTTCATGATATAGAAAACTATATTGAAGGGCGCTCAGAGTGGTTTAAGGCAGCCTCTTTAGATATTTCGAATAAAGAAGATTGGGAATTTCAAGAACATGTTTATCTCACAGAACATACAGCGATCACTCGTAGGGCCGATTCCAATGATTGGGTAAATCTGATGATCTCCAGCCTTTCATTTAGCTCTAATATTAAATTACGCACTAAAGTGCGTATTGAAAAAAATGGCAAGGGCATTGGCCTAATGCTCTGCATCCCAGAAGCCGCTGAACGCAGACATATTAATGATGGTTACTGTTTATGGCTAGGGGTTAAAGAACCGCATGCAACTAAATTACTGCGCACAACTGTAGAGGTGCACTCTCCCTCTATTGTTCTCAAACACCAACATACCTATATAATAGAAATAGAGCATCGCGAAAATCACCTCTCTCTTTACTTAGACGGCACTTTGCAATTTACCTATGTCAGCCACATTCCCCTTATTGGCACTCACGTGGGTTTTCTCTCCAGAGACTCCCATTTCACCCTTTCTCCTATCGAAATTTTCACAGGCGGCAGCAATGTCACAGTCAATTGTTTAGCAGTACCGGACGCCTTTTTAGCACATAAAGATTACCATACAGCTCTTACAGAATACCGCCGTATTGGATATGCTTTTCCTGGAAGAGCGGAAGGCCGCGAAGCGATGTTCCGAGCCGGCGTGACTCTTTTAGAGCAGGGACGTGAAACTAAAAACCATAGCTACTATGAACGCGCTTTAGAAGAGTTTAGCAAATTACATAACACGACGGGCGCCCCTTTTGAATATTTAGGCAAAGCCCTAGTCTATCAGGCTATGCAAAACTTTGAGGAGGAGCTCAAGTGCTACACGTTATCTGTAAGGCGTTATACGCGCCATCCTTTAATGAATATTTTGAAAGAACAAATTGTTTACCGCATGCACGAAAGCTCACGCTCCCACCGTTTTGCAACCTATGGATTGCTTTATGTTATCGTGCGCTATTTACCCACCGTAACAAAAGAAAAACATTTTCAACGTCTTCATGAAAGGCTGATCAACCACTGGGAAGAGTTACCCTTTTTTGAAGGTTCAGCGCAAAATCTTGTTATTTTTGCCACTATTTTAGCTTTTTGGCTTCATAATTCCTATGCCCTGATCGATCTTTTAGATGATCTACTTTCACAAAGAGAAGTTCAAATCATAGAGATTTCTAATATTTTTTACGCACTTCTTTACATGGACGAAATTTCTTTATGTCAAAAAAAGATGGAGGCGGTGGATGCTCTGCATTACCCCAATAGTGAAGCGATTCAACAACTTCTTCAGGAGTTATTACATCTTATTAAAACAAATAAGGCGAACTTTTTACAAAGCTATCGCTATCTCTTTTTTCGCTACTATGTCAATGAGGAATGGAAAAAAATAGAATCCGAAAATTTGCCGCAAGAATTTCAAACAGATGAGAATTTGCGCTATTACCAATTATGGAGCAAGCTCATGCTCTCTGATTGGGATGGGGCGATGCAAATTTTTAATCAAATCCCCATTGAAGAGCTTACTCAAGAAGAAACCCCTTTTCATTTTCTCTATGGCTGTTATTTAAGAGCGACAGAGGGCGAAGAAATTGCAGAAATCCATTTTAATGGAGTTTTAGAGCACACTTTTCCACGCTCTTGGGCGCTTGCCACCTATGCTGTCAATGGCAGTTTACAGCTTAATAAACGCTGGCAGGAAGAGGCTTTTGTGTGGGAAAAAAAAGAATTGGAGCGCGGATTGAAACTTTACGAGCACTGCGGTAAATAATTTTTAATATTAACACATTTTTTATCGTTTATTAATACAATCTTTAAATTTACAAGATAAAATAAGATTTGAGAAGTAGAAATATCGCGTGACTTTGTGCTTTAAATTGGATAACATGGGTATATAAAATAAAAAGAAAACTATGAGAACAGAAAAAATAATTAACAGTATAAGTATTGTACCAGGAGTACAGCAAGTAGTAGGGATTTCTGAGATCCTTTACGGAATTGCCTGTGCCTGTTTTCATGCATTTCAAAAAGCAAGTCCTGTAAAAAATCTTCTTCTCAGACGAGATATTAGAATCATAGCACGAGGGTTTCTACGTTGCATCCCCCTGATCGGCACTATTTTTTCTATTATTTTATTAAAAAGAGAGTGTCAAAGACCGCCCAGCAAATCAGAGTCCATCAAGCCCATTCAAAAGATCCTCTCTGAAATTCAAGACACTGAAACAAAAAAAGCATACATAGAGGCTGTAAGTTCTATATTAAATAATTTACATGTAGATGACAATCCTTCTGAAGACAACCTTCGCTTCTTCAATCTTTTTTGCTTTCAAATAGCTGCACAAGCCGAAAGATTAAACTTTACGTCTCTGAGCGACCTAAAACAAACAATTAAAGCTAACTTTAAAGAAAACTTTAAAAAGTTCAAAAGCGGCAACTATCCATCTAAGCTTTTAGGTGTTATAGATTCAACTGAGAATCTTACCGGCTTACTTTTAGTTGACTTGCAGTTGGATTATGGAATGAGAATGAAATCTCTTCGCAAAAGTAAATATGCACATTCTCCGAACTCCAACTTTGATAAAGATTGGCATACAAATAAAAGTAAAGAAAGCTTAGAAAAGATCCTGGAAGGATTCCGCCTCATTCAAACTCAAACATTGTTTAAATCATCTGAATTTTCAGATTGCGTGATTGATTTATTTGAATTAGTCACCTCTGCCAATGTTCAAGCTATTACAACCACTTTTTATCTTTCTTTTATGGATAAAAATAAATTTTTAGAAAAAAATATCAAACAAACTAAAACAACGACTATGACTTTGAGTGAAAGTGATTATAACTTTTCAATAGATCAAAGAAACCTTCCGCAAGATTCAGTAATAACCAATGAATTTTTAGAAAATAAAAAATTTGTTTCGAAATCCGCTTCAGAATTACACTTTGAATCAATCGATTATACCATGGAAATAGGAGAAGTTAAAGAAGATGGCTTTCGCCTCTTTCAAAAGGGCTATTTAGTATATACCTTAGCGAGCCCTATGGGGAAAATGGTGCGTTTTGAACTGCCCATCGATTTAACTTCTTTTAATTTTGAAAGTGAGGTTGGAGTAAGCGAATCTATTCAATTAATGCTTCAATTTTTTTATAACGCAAATAAGGCTAAAAAAGAAAACATAGAAAAATATCCTGTGCTAAAAGAAGCTTCTAGGGGAAAATCTGATATAGAGAACTTGTTAAATAATTATGGGCAAATTTCAACTTGGGCAAAAAACACAGCTGAGCAGTTGAGCTCTCTTTATGAAAAAATTTATCTTTCATTAGGTGAAACTACCCCTTTGCCTTCAATCCAAAATTTAGATGATGAAATGCCACTCTATTTTATCTCTAAACTCTGTGTTGAGGACAATGAAATTAAAACAGCTTACCACAATTATTTGGCACAATTAAATTTGATGAAGCTTGCTGTGATTGAAAAACAACCAATCTCCGAGCAGTCTATTTTACATATAGATCAATTAAAATCTGCTCTGCTTGAAAAGATTCCTGAAGAACATTCGGGTTATATTTCTCATTATTTAAATACTGAAATTCAAAACGTTTATGGTCGCAAACGCCCTCATTTAAATGAGTTAATCAAACAATGCCAACTATTTTTGGGTGAAGATGTCCTTTCTAAAGAGGTGCGCCTTGCTTTAATGAATAAAAAAATTGCAAGAGATCTTCTTAGCTTTATAAGAAGCGCCATAGCCGTTAGAGAAGAAAATTCGAAGGCAGAAGAAGTGGATTTAGAGAAATACCACAATCAACGTTTATTGACCTTAAAAGAAGAGTTAGAGCAATTGATTGCTTCTCAATTCCCTGCCGAAACAGATAAAGAGACTTTAAAGGTTTGTAGTGAGTTCTTACAAGAATTATACAACCGCGCCACCTTGCAAGATGCCTAATCTTCTAACACCAGAGCTTTAAAGTTAACCGCAGAGCCGCAGAGTGCGCTGAGGAAACGCGGAGGAAAACTCTAGGCACGTCCTCTGTGCAGGACAATCTTTAAGCGTACAGGGCAACGCCCTGAAATATAAAAGCCTAGGGCA
>CALBHK010000391.1 GCA_937894565.1 uncultured Chlamydiae bacterium | reverse complement strand
TGCCCTATGCTTTTATATTTCAGGGCGTTGCCCTGTGCACTCATTTTTTCTTGGCAGCTAATTTAATCTTAAGTTGATGACATTCCCCTCAAAGTATTTGGGGAGAAGATCTTATCTATCTTATCATTCTTCTTTTATCCTATTATTCAAAGAAGTTTAACAACAGAGTGGTCAAAAAGGTTAACAAGACCAATGAACGATAAATTTTAAAGCCCCATAAGCGATTCAAAATAGCCATCACAGTCAGAACAATGGCTGCAGGGTAAAGAGTGGTTAAAATAGGCCCCAAAACCTTGGCAATGCCAGCAAATTCTAGTGTAGAGACTAAAAAGCTAATCAATAAAGTGATCAGCATAGAAAAATGTGCAGAAATCTTATTATTACAAATACGCTCTCTAAAAAAATCGGAAAAAAGAGAAGCCAGCACAACAGCTGTTGTAAAACAGGCCAATACAACGGCAACGCAAACGACATAACCCCCATAAGGTCCAATGGCGATATTGGCAATTGCGCCCAACAACTGTTCTTGAGCCATATTTTGAAGAGGAGATTGGTAAAGAGCGCCCAAAGCCACCATACTCACATAAATTGCAGAAAGTAAAAAAGCACCGACCATAGCTGAACGTAAAAACACACTTAAAACAGCCTTAGAACCGCCTTCTTGTTCTAGTTTACTTGGAAGATGATAAATTACATAGCTAGAAAAGAAAAAAGCAGCCAATAAATCCATGGTTTGATAACCCCATGAAAGTCCGCTAGTTAACGCTTTTATTCCTCTTCCTTCTTCAGCAGATGGAAACACTCCATACCAAATGCCAAATCCGGCAATCACCGCCATTGCAGCAATAAGCACAGGAGTCAAATATTCCCCAATTAAAGTAAGGACCCTGCTCTCTTTATAAGCTGCCAAAAAGATGAAAAATAAAAAAACAAGGCTAAATGCCCAAAGAGGAATCTGATAAAGATGAAAAAAACTTCCATGCGCCACTGTAATGCAGCGGGGTAACACACCAAAGGGACCCATTAAGCTTAAAGCTAGAAGAGGAAACCAGAACGTTGCCGACTTACCCATGGTTTTAAAAAAATCATTACTCTCCCCTTTAAAGAGCAAAATAGCAAAAGCACCTAAAAAGGGAACCAGAACCCCGGTTAAAAGAATTCCAAGAGAAGCTAAGAAAAGATGCCCTGCGCTTTCCATGCCCACGACAATCGGAAAAACAAGATTGCCAGAGCCAAAAAACATAGCAAACATAGCAAACCCTGTAGTAAGAATTAACCCAACTCGATTAGTAGATTTATCAGTAGTCTCAGACATATTTTTCAACCTCTTTAAAATAAAAGCTTAACATATCGAACGGGATTGAACCGTTAAGTTTTAAAAACTTAACGGTTCAATCCCGTTCGATATAAATAGCGTAATATTTTTAACAATTAAATGCAAAAGCTTATATATAATCAATTAAGCTAGAACTTAATGGCATTGCATCGAAATGTCCTTTCCCATCGTAGTAAATGAATAGAGTTTCTTTATTTTCTTTTGCGTCTTCAAGAGTCAGATTATGCGGATAGATTGAAAACTTTTTTTGATCTTCCATATATAGACAAATAGGTCTTTGAAGTAGGTCATGAACCACTCTGATCTCTAATTGACTCCCATATCCTCTACGTGATAATGGATCTTCTTTGTCATAAAGGGGACGATCGCCTGTGCCTTTATATTCTGGCATGTTTCTAATATCTTCAACATACTCTTCAAACGTCCAACACTCTGTTGAATTTGGTTTTTCCGTTGCACTATAACCAAAAGTTTCACTATACTCCGAGTTATCTCTTAATGCATCCGCAACTTGATTTCTAAGATCCATATATCCGATATTTGTATAATATCCAATTGAACGAAACAGACAGTGTCCATCTCCCTCATAAAAAACTCGTTCAAAATCTTTTAAATCCTCTGATTCAAATTCGCCGGAAAGAGAACCCATTTCATCATCAACTTCGGTATTCATCTCTATTCTAGGAAGATTCGTTTGAACAATTTTTTTATCGCCATCGATAACGACTCTCATAAGTGGTATACGATTTTTTTCTATTTGAATATTTTGGCATTGCAATAGTGGGTTTTTTTCTTCAAAAGTCCTTCTTTTAATGCTACGCTGAATGATGATTTTTTCAAAAATAGAAGCGATTTGACCAATCACCGGAATACATAAAACAACGGCTATAAGAAAATGTACTACGCGCTTTGTTCCTATTTCTTTGCGTGCCTGTTGAAAGTGAGCCGCGCAGATTCCCCAAAGTAAAGCTCTCTTAAGTGTGTAGTGATTTAAAGGGAGGGCGTAGTTAAATTTCTGGGTCACAATCATATTATTATTTTGAACACTTAAATTATCATTAAACATCATTTATCCCTTAATCCATTTGTTAATTGCGCTATTATAACATAAAAAACTTAAAGAACGTATAAAGACCCATTTTTTCTGTCAAAATGTATCAGATATAAAAAAACAAGATAAGAGAAAAAAGAAGAAAAGAAACATTAATTTTAATAAATAAAGAAACAAAAAAATAGTTTTTTACATTTACATCAATTGTGATTGAAAAATTAGAATTTTAAAAAGAAAACTGGTTAACTCAAGACAAACGTAAAATGGGGTCAAAATGCATTTCAACATAAACAATTATATGGACGATTTCTCTATAAAAGAAAAAAATGAACGCTATATTCGATGCATATTAGAAGTATTAACAAATCGGAGTCACACCATGACAAAGTATTATTAAAACCCGTCAAAGATCTCTTTTACATATGGAAAAAGCACTTCAATTAATGAACATTAAGCTCAGTGGCGCACTAAGCGATATTGGAGGGATTTCTGGAATGGATATTATTAGAGCAATAATTAACGGGGAAAGAGATCCTATAAAACTAGCTAGCTTGCGAAATAAACACTGTAAGAAACCTGTGGAGGCATTTGTAGAAGCACTCACAGGTAATTTTCAAAAGGAGCATATTTTTTCATTAAAACAAGCTATTGATCTTTATGATTTCACAGAACAACAATTAAATGAATGTGATCAACAAATACAAAATGAACTTGAAATTTTACCTACTATAACGGAAAACCCCTTACCAAAACGTGATAAAGATAAGAAAGCAAACGGCAAATATAAAACAGCATCAAAACCTAAAAAAAATGGTTTTTCTTTTAATGTAAGAGAACTTCTTTGGAAAAAGTCAGGGATTGATGCGACATCTTTAGATGGTATCGAAGAAAATTCAGCGTTGTTACTGTTTGCAGAGCTTGGGGGAACGGATGTGAGTTCTTGGGATAGAGAAAAAGAGTTTGCATCTTGGTTAAAATTATGCCCTGGTAATAATATATCAGGAGGAAAAAGACGTAAAAGTAAAAAACAGCCGTGTGCAAATTATATGTCTCAATGCTTTCGAATGGCCTCATTGTCAGCCAAAAGATCTGATAGTGCCTTAGGTGCAAAAATTAGGTGTATAAGTGGTCGTGCAGATAAAGCTAAAGGGATTAAAGCTGGAGCACACCAACTAGCAATTTTATATTACAACATGTGTAAGCATGGTTGGGAGTATCACAGAAAAGGAGCTGCTGATTATGAACGCGCATACAATGCAAGACGTTTAGAAAGTATAAAAAGAAGTGCACGTTCATTAGGTTATGAATTAACACCTCAAAAAACAGCCGCTTAGACAAATTAATAAATAAAATAAATAATTGGAGTTTAAAAAAAAATATTCTTGTGATGAAATAAATTGGCCCGACGCACATTGGTGCATTTGCCCGTTTTGGAGCTTGGTCGAAAAGAGCTGCGATAATATCATTGGGAGTTGGATCCCGTTCAGGAGATTGTTCCTATCCCTCTTTTCTTCATCATTTTTTTATTTTTATTTGATCTCTATAAACCGTTTTTACTATATGAGAAAATGAAAGATCCACCTTAAATACCTGTAAATGTATGCAAAAGTCTGTAGCAGTAACTATAGTAGTGTCTAATTGCATAAATAGCTTTACGAAAAACATTCCCTAGTCAGCCAAGTT
>CALBHK010000390.1 GCA_937894565.1 uncultured Chlamydiae bacterium | reverse complement strand
ACTTGTTTCAACTTTTTGAATGGTCTCTGGGGAAACGTTCATTTTTTTCATTTCATCGAGTGATTGATTATTAGATTCTACCCTGATAGACTCCTGTAGTTGCTCAAGCTTCAAACGATCAGCAGCTTCTTTTTCCTTTCTGTAAGCAACCAGTTCAGCATGAACACTCCCGTGCGAACATTTTGCGATCCTGGCAACCTCGCGATAAGAAAGCTTGGCATCAATTAAAGATCTGATCAAAACAGAATTTCTTTTCTTGACCCTGCCTATTCGCTTTCCCTTGGCTTTGGCGTTTGCCATTCCTGCGCGAACTCTCTCTATAATCATCTCACGTTCTAGCTGGGCCAGAGCCCCGAGGATCGTATAGAGAGCCACTCCCAAAGGGGAATTCGTATCAATGGACTCAGTGATGGAAATAAATCTTGTATTGTGTTCTTTAAAAGTTTTCAGTCCCTTAAGAAGATGACTTGTACTTCTTGCAAAACGTGAAAATGAAAACACGATGACTTGTTCAACTTCATTATTTTCAGTCATTGTCATCAAACGGTTCAGGGCGGGGCGACTTTCTTTGGCCCCAGATATTCCCTCGTCGGCAAAGATTTCATATTGAGTGACCTGATTTCTGAAGCACCATTCTTTAACCGCACGGATCTGAGATTCCATTCCTGTCTGTTGTCCGTCCGTGCTAACTCTGACATAAATTGCATTGATTCGACCCATTTAATTTCTCCTCATTTTTTATAGGAGGCTGAAAAAGTTTGAGTCTAAAAATTTAGTGTCGGGTCTTAATAGCACCTTGTTGATTTGGATTCTTTTGCCACAGCAGTTTGTTATAGCTGGAGTAAGAAATTTGATCATGCTGATGGGCGTGGATGGCTGCTTGCCCCATCTTGTAGGTGAGGTGTGCAAAAGAATCAGCCAATCCCAAAGTGAAAACAACTCCCAAAATCCATGATAAAAACTTAATTGCACTCATATGGCCTACTTTCTAAACTCTGCGCTAACAGAGCTGAGTCTGAAATTCTTCTGTTGTCGGAGCAAAACCTCAATTTCGTCATTGATGGCCTCTTGGATGCTAATTTTTTCAAATTCTTCCAAATTCATCTTTGAAACCCCACAGTTACGAATGGTTCGAATACTTACCTGAACGGTGGACCGAGACCATTGTAGAGTTTTGCAAATTTGTGGAATCGACATCTTTTTGATCCAACGTAGTCTCGCCAGCTCGTTTAAATCAATCTTGACAGAATTCCACCTCACCAGTACCGTTTTAATTGCATCTGGTGGTTCAACTACTTGTACGTCACCTGCA
>CALBHK010000389.1 GCA_937894565.1 uncultured Chlamydiae bacterium | reverse complement strand
TTTTCAGAATGATTTTTCAAGGATTTTTTTCAGATTCAGCTGGAAGCAGTATATTCTAAGTTATCTATGTCATTTGCAAATTGCCTTTGAGAGGCCCAATAGGATATATATTCGCGTGGTTTTCTATCATGTATCAGATCATCGAAAACTTTTCTTATATCATCCAAAGAGACTTTTAGTTTATTTTCTTCTTTTTTCCATGAATCTTTAGGTACAAGACATTCTTCCCAGCCATACTGAATAGCCATTTCCCATGTCTCTTTTTGGTAGTCATAAATCTGTATGTCATTTTCAAATATGTAAAAATAATATCCCAAAGCAGGAAAGTATTTAATTTCGTAACAACGAGGTAAACAATCCGATTCAGCACTCCATTTTAAAATAGTTGGCAATTGGGAGTTATGCAGTCTGTGATGGCATTGTGGGCAACGCACCATGGCATATTCCAGATCATTTTCCCACACTTCTGAACACAAAGAACATATTAACCAATGCTTTCCTAAATCCTCTGCTATATCCTTGATAGTTAAATCAGTTTCCCATAATTCCCTATGTTCTAATTGGATCAGCGCATCTAGCTTAGATTTTGCCAGTTTTTTCAAATCATCAAGCGACTCTAAAATGCTCTGTTCATCTTCTTCATTCAACAGTTTTTCATTTTCAGAAGCTTTTTGATCTCTATCTAAGGCTAGAGCTAAAACAACTTCCATATTCAGCCGTGAGGTAAAAAACCCAGCCCTCCAATCTTCATCTACTGTGATCAATTGATTTAATATACCGCTTAATTCGTTAATAATTTCGCCTATACTTATTTTTCCCTCTAGGTATTTTTTTATGCGTACATCCACCAACTCTAAACTGGCAATGTCTTTATAAAGAACATCTTTTGGAAGTACTGGTTCTTTTGCCTTTTTTTTCTTTTTCTTTTTCTTTTTTTTCATAGAAATAGGAGTTGTCGATAAAGGCGCAGGGGTTACCGCCATAGGACTTTTTAAAAAAGAATGCTTTAAAAAGAGAATGAAACTGCGATATAGATTTATTATGAAATTCATATGGATAGAATCCTTTGCTGAAAGCGCTCTTTTTTATTATTCATCTCTTTTCCATAAATCTTTAGGTACATTAAAGTCTTCCCAAGCACATTCGAGGATATTTTCCCATGTGTCTTGAAAATTAGTATAGAGACGTATTTCATTTTCAAATGCATAAAGGTAATACCCTAAAACTGGCAGATATTTAATTTCATAGCGCCAGAGTTTTAAAAAATTAGATTCCGCAGTCCACTGTAGCGCATTTTTTGATTGTGGGTTATGTAATTTTTGATTGCATTTGGGGCAACGCACCATCGCATACTCTATATAATTTTCCCAAGACTCTTCACATAAAGGACACATAAGCCAATGGCTTCCTAAATCCTCGGCTAGATCTTTTATATTCAAATCAGGAGTTCCAATATCTTCTTTTTCTCCTTCTTCGGTTAATTTATTCACCAATGCGCTTATCTCTTCAAAAGGTAATTCAAATTCAGGCCCCGCCTCTAATACCATTAGACCCTCTAATACTTCTTCCAACTCTTCATTTAGTTCACCAAGAAGGTGGAAGTAAGTGTGATGCGCCCAGCTACCAATGCGCTGAGGGTTATATCCCCGATCTATTTGCGCTTTAAAATCTTTTGCAAATTCTCTTTTTGAATATGTCATAGAACGCCCTTATTCTTATCTTTCCATAAATCCCTACACACTTCAAACTCGTGCCAGGCATAGTCTATTGCAGCT
>CALBHK010000388.1 GCA_937894565.1 uncultured Chlamydiae bacterium | reverse complement strand
CTTCATCAAATAAAACGATATAGCCAAGTGATGTTTGGTCAGGATGACGAAGATGTACTGCAATTGCAGTTTGTATTTTACGTTTGAATGGCGCTAGAAAGGCTAATAAACTCTGATATTGAGGGTGTTGTTGATCGATCAAATCACCATTTACAAATAGTGTATTTAGACTTTTACTAATTTTTGAAATATCAACTACGTGTAACTTTTCTGCGCAACAATGCCAAAGGTAGGGTTCTTGATGGAATGCGAGCAAAGCAGTATCTGCTTGCATCAATTTACGGTTAAACTGTAAAAATTGTCCAAGTAAATTCTGATCAGAATTCAGACCTAAAGAAAGTGAAATTTTACAAGCACTTAGTTTATCGGCTTGCTGTAATTCTAATAATTGAATCGCCATGCCCGCCTCTCGAATATTATCGTTATACGGTTGTTTACGTTTTATTAAGAAAAAAGATCAAAACCATCACTTAGTATTAGGGTCTGTTGAGAATTACCGAGAGTTAATTACACTCGCGCACAATTGAATCATGGCTTCAAAACTCGTATCTGTTTTACAACTACGCATCGCTATACGTTTAAATTCTTTTAACTTACAGAAATAGTTTTCAATGAGATGACGCCATTTATACATAATCGTATCAAATGCTCTCATTACTTTTCGATTAGATTTGGGTGGGATCACCACTTTCACTTTACGTTCATTGAGTTCTTGGATGAGCCAATCTGCATCAAATGCTTTATCAGCCAGTAATGCTTGAAAATCAACATCTTCAATTAAAGGTTTGGTTTCTACTAAATCGTGATATTGACCAGGCATTAATCGAAACTTAATGAGGTTGCCTAGACTATCCACTAAGGCAAGAATTTTACAGGTCATTCCACCTCGAGATTTACCTATAGACTGTTTGAAAGTCCCCCTTTTGCACCTTGCCCATGTCGATGAACTTTAACAATCGTTCCATCAATCATGGCGTATTCCAAATCAACATCTTCATTTACAGATGCAAAAATAGTTTCAAATACACCAGCTTTCACCCAATCACGGTATCTTTTAAAGACGGTATTCCATTTACCAAAATGAGGAGGTAGATCACGCCATGGACTGCCTGTACGGGCAATCCATAGGACTGCTTCTAAAAATAATCGATTATCTTTTCCACTACGACCTCGATCGGTCACTTTACCTAGGCAAAAAGGTTCCATTTTTGCCCATTGGGCATCAGTAAGTATGTATCTATCCATAGTACTATTATAAATTAATCAGTAGCCTTTGTTAATTCTCAACAAGCCCTAATCCTTGCCCTAAATCCCAAGTCACAATATCCCCAATACGGTAATTTTGGTCAGTGACTTGATAGCCTTGTCGCTGAAAATAAGTCGCAATGTTGGGCACTCGGCGGTGATCAATATTTTTATCAGGTGCTTTGAGCCCCCATTTATTCGGGTAAACTTTGAAATGCTTACGCATATCCTCATGTATCTTTTGTTGTAGATCGATACCTTGTTGTCGGAGCGATCGTACGACCACATCTGTACATACTCCTTTAATCAGAGGAACATCCCCCATGGGATAACTTAAGCGCGTATACGCTGGATCATAATATTTGGTGACACCGATTTGTTTCTTCGCATCAGTTACAAGTTGCTGTGAGGAAAATGCCGCTACCGACATATTCCAGACCATACACACAGCCAGTAGAATAAGCCTCCACCCTTTCATCACGATATCTCTTTAATCACAAGCAAACGTTCTTCTTGCATATCCCGAATCGCAGAATGAATGCCTTCTCGACCTAAACCTGAGTCCTTTACACCACCATAAGGCATATTATCAACACGGAACGTGGGTACATCATTAATAATGACACCACCCACATGTAAATGATCCCATGCATACAGCATTTTATTCAGATTTTGC
>CALBHK010000387.1 GCA_937894565.1 uncultured Chlamydiae bacterium | reverse complement strand
TGATGAAGCCATAGAAACTAAGTATGGCTCTTTTCTTGCCGTTAATTTTATTAGACGCATGAAGATGGCCTCTTATTCGCCCGAAAATATTGGACATTACGGGTTAGCTTTAACTCACTATTGTCATTTTACAAGCCCTATTCGCCGTTATGTAGACCTACTTGTGCACCGTGTTCTTTTTGGATATGAAGAGGAACTTGGACAGTTGGATCAAGTGGCTAAAAAATGCTCAGACCAAGAGCGCATTAGTGCCAAAGCAGAAAGCAGCGTGCGTTTGTTAAAGAAGCTACGGCTTTTAACTAAAATGCATGCAGAGGATAGATCGCGTTCCTATGAAGCCGTGGTCACTCGAGTGAAGCCCTTTGGTTTTTTTGTAGAAGTCTTGGACCTTATGCTTGAAGGCTTTATTCACATTTCTGAAATTGATGATGATTATTATCTCTTTGAAGAGCGTGCGATGCTCTTAAGAGGACGCCATAGAGGCAAGATTTACAAAGCTGGGGAAACTGTGCAGGTAAGCCTTAAGCGCATTGATTTAATTTATCTTGAAAGCGATTGGTACCTTGTTCAAGAGGGTAAAAAAGCTAATAGGACAGAGCGAAAAGAGAAACAGAGTAGGAAAGATAGAGAGCCCAGGAGGCCTGACAGGAACCCTGACAGGAAAAAAAATAGAAGAAAAAGAACAGGTTAGACAGGTTTACTATAACTCAGGCCTTCAGCCTGAAAAAATCTTTTACGATCTACCTAGGGCGATGCCCTAGGCTTTTATATTTCAGGGCGTTGCCCTGTACACTTCGAGCATTCGCGGCTCTGCGGTTAATTTCTCTCTTCTCCCTTTTCTCCCTCTTGTCGCTCCTGTTATTTTGTCATGTTCATATTCTCTCTGAGAAGGGAAACAAAGCGCAAAATAGGATTATCATCACATCGTTGATTCATCTGCGCTTCCCACTCCCTTACAGATTCGGCAGACTGGCCCCATAGCTCTCTTCTTGGGATTTTGTGGGTCTCCATAAAAAACTGGTCACGCGTCCAGTAATGGTTGATGTGGGCAATTTCATAATTTTCCAATAAGTGTTTGCGTTTACCTTTATAATTGCAAAAATGAGGGGAGGGGACACTGGAAACATATTTCGGACGTACAATGCTTTTATAAGAGCCATTTTGCCAAATGGCATTAATATCTCCTCCATTAGCAGGACCACTGTGCATGATCAGAGTTTCAATAAGCAATTGACCTTCAGGAATACGATAGACATTAGAAGTTCCAAAAAAGGACCATATGAAGCAAATTCCGCCAATGCGCTTGTCTTTTTCATAAGATTTAAGAAGTTCTGGAATGTTTTCTTTAGCTATGGGTACTAAAAATTCATCCGTATCAAAGATCATGAGCCATTTAGATTGATCTTTTGATCTTTGAATAGCATCTTGGTAAGCAGATTTCTGAATGTAGTCCCATTCATACAGATCATGAGATACATGAGGCCATTCAATTAAGTCAACTTCACCGCTTTCTACTATAATGGACCCCGAAAATTAGACAGGTATTGAAGTTACATTCTGTGCTAAAATT
>CALBHK010000386.1 GCA_937894565.1 uncultured Chlamydiae bacterium | reverse complement strand
TAAGGCAATGGTCATTCGCTCCAGACAAAAAATTTTGAGCAGCCTCCTTGTCAAATTCCCAAACCCTTAACGTGCTTCGGCATAACCGCTGCTTTCACATTTTTTAACACGAAAGGAAGAAAAAAACAAGACAGGTGCTGAAAGTTGAGTGAAGTGGGTATAATAAAATATTAGCAGAAAAAAAGAAAAACAGGATAGTAGGATCGCCCTCCCCAAATATTTTAGGGGGCGGCAGGATAAAGACATTAGTTGAGAGTGTTTAATTTAAGTCATCTAAGATTTCGTTATATCTATCTTTAAATTGTGTGGCGGTAAGGCGGTTCTCTTTAGGGCCTATTGTTTCCAATAATAAATCGGCGAGTTCTTTCGGAACATTTGCGTCTGTTAATAATTTGTGATTTGCTGCGCCCAGTCCCTCATCTTTATTCTGCGGGGCTGTGGATTCTCCTATTTTTTCAGTTTGAAATCCTTTTTTTGTTAAAATTTCAATCAAGCTCAACGCAAAGGCAAAGACATCAGCCTCTGCTTCGGTAGTATCTTCTGTCTCACAGGTGTAAAAAGCAGTTTTATCTTCATTTTCCATATCAATAGGACTATCTTTTCCAACTCTTGCACTTCCAAAATCTGAAAAGATAATTCTTATAGGAGATCCATCCCCATCGTTTTCCATTAAGAAATTGGCCGGTTTAATATCTCTGTGCACAATGTTTTGTTCATGCATATAAGCTAACCCTTCTACAACGGGCTGCCAAAGAGTTAATAAATCGTTCATGGGCATCTCATAAAATTTTTCCATAGAATCATCGAAAGGATCATTAAGATCTCCGCCATTCATGAACTCAGTTTGGTAAACGGCAGACTCCTTTTCCTGATCGGTAATGATGGTCACTTCACTTGGAGGAGATTGAAAGGCTCTATGGCCTTCTAATTGAAGAAGTATATACCTTTCATTACGCATGGAATCTATCGATTTTTCATTGTTAAGGTCTTCTACTTGTTTAATGGCAACCATTGTTTTGCTGATGAGGTCAAATGCTCTCTTTACAACGCCAAAGGCCCCTCTTCCTAATGTTTCTATAAAAACACAGCGGCAAGTTAAGTCTTGCGAAAAGAAGACTTTACGTTCTTCTACGAAGTGATTTGATAAGTATTGGAGTCCTTCCACAATGGTTTTAAGAATCGTTTCGGGTTTGAACGGAGTTTGTACATCTCCCCTTTTTAATAGACCGTGATCAATGGTATATTCCTTTACAATTTTCTTATATTCAGCAAGCAGTTCTGCGCGTTTATTAAAAGCTTGTTCAAGGGCGTCTTTTCCTCTTGCGGCAAGATTTCTTACCTCTTGATGGCTCATTCCTAAACGTTTAGAAGCGCTGCGAATATTGAGAGAGACATCAGTCCCTTCGATTTCAGCAAAGAAAAAACGAAAAAGAATATATCTGTATATAAAGCATATATCTTTAGTTGCTTTGGCCGCAATTCTTAATGAAGAGTGATTTGCTCCTTCAAACGTCAGCCTCTTAATATTTCTCCCTCTTCCTATGGCTCTTTCCATATGTTTGAGAGGTTTAGCTTCTGAAATTTGTAAATTGTTTGACAGTGATTCCATAATAGTTTCTTTTGCTTTTAATTATAATTTCCTCAAATCATAATGTTTTATTATTAATTTTTCATTGATTTTTTATTGGTTTTTTAATAAAAAAATTTCTTGTCTTTTTGCAGGTTCTGTTTTAAGGTTCAAGAAAAATGGTGAAAGATGGATGTAGAACAGCAGCGTTTAATTGAAGAGCTTTTATTTACAGGCAAAGAGCTGCCAAGCTTTGTGAAGATGCTCTATTTTGGCCATTTTTCGCAAAAATTAGTTTTTCCCTATCCCACTATTTCTTCTATTGAAAAAAAAGCGGTGGACGATTTTGTCAAACAAGTCTCTCTTTTTGCCGAAAAAGAGATAGATGCTAAAAAAATTGATAGGGAGGCGCGCATCCCGGACTCTGTGATTAAAGGGCTTGGAGAATTGGGAGTGTTGGGCATGTCTATTCCCAAAGAATTTGGGGGTTTGGGCATCTCCCAATATGGCTACTGTCGGGTGATGGAGACCCTCTCTCGCTACTGCGGCTCTACAGCTCTTTTTGTCAATGCCCATCAAAGCGTGGGCATGAAAGCGCTGTTGCTTTTTGGTACAAAAGAGCAGCAAGATCAGTGGCTTCCAAAATTAGCTAAGGGAGAGGCTTTGGCAGCTTTTTCTTTAACAGAAAAAAATGCAGGTTCTGATGCGGCGGGAATTGAAACCCAAGCAGTTTATAATCCAGATAGAGATACTTACACTATTACCGGACGCAAGCAGTGGACCACCAATGGGGCACAGGCAGATATTTTGACCGTAATGGCAAAAACAGATGTGGAGACTGTACGGGGAATAGAGCAAAAAGTGACTGCTTTTTTGGTGACCCCAGATCTTAAAGGTTTTACAATCATCGATGCG
>CALBHK010000385.1 GCA_937894565.1 uncultured Chlamydiae bacterium | reverse complement strand
CTCTCTGAGGATTAAAAGATTACGTTTTTTCAACCTGTGAAGAGCGGAATGTCGGATTAAAGACTGTAAAATAATTATCCGCATCTATGTGCCCAATTCCAGTTGCATAGACATCTGTTGTGCAAGGAGTCCAGAAGACACTACTTGGAGTGCCCTCTAGTATAGAAAAATTCATAATAAGCAAAAAAAATATTCTTAAACCATTTTTAACTGTTTTCATTTTTCTTCTTTATCCCTTTTGGTTTCAAATAATCCCTACCAGAAAATGCATACAATTTTAAGTGTTTTTTTTCAAGGGTGCAAACTGAACCTGCAAACTGAACCTAAGACTCTGATTGCGACAAAGGACCATATACTCACTACAGCTGTCAATCAACTTCTTGATCTCATTTATTAAGTGTTTCACCAAATAGCACTTGTTTGATTTGGTGAAGTCTACCTACCTATGCGAAATAAAGTTTTACAAGGAACGCATTGGCATGGAGATCATAAAAGAGATGCAGGAGAAACTCAATGCGCTCAGCCTACCACGAGGCTTTTCAGTGCGAACAGTCTTAATTCATGTTAATGGAATCAAAGGAGAAGTCGAAGAACAGGAATTTTTTTCGCATATCATTGATTTTGGTCAACTTCTAACACAATGTTTTTGAAAAGGCCCTGTGGAGTCAGAGCAGATCCTCGAAGGGAATAAGATGACTAAAGAAGTTCTCAGATCTGATATTATTGGATAATTCGCCTTCATAGATCAATACAGGACGCACTGATGTCGTTTTTGGAATTTTTATCTTGCTTATCTTCTCTTTAACATCATCAATCACACTCAATGGAATTTGTTTGCGAAATTTAATTTCACAGACATATAAAGTGTGGCGCGTTTGAATTAAAAGATCAATTTGACAAGCCTGCGTTCTTTGGGTTTTATGTTGAAAGTAGGGAGAAATACTCAGCACAGAAGCGGGTGAGATTTGCAGTAGGCGTTGGATAGCGCTTAAATTGTTCAGAACTAAATTTTCAAATTGCAGTCCCATCACGCTCAGCCATTCAGGTAATTCCTCTAAATGTAGATCATGGTAAACACCCTGTTCAATCAATTGCTTCTTCGGTTCAATATAGTTGAGGTAAAAGCGCAGATAATTGTCTTTAAGACGATATTTATAAAGTTTGACTCTTTTGAGGTTTCCATTCCAGGCATAATCCCGAGCAAGAAAACCGGATTGTTGTAATACAGTCAGCATTTTACTAAAACCACCTGTTTGGGCAATGCCCAGTCTTTTGCAGATTTCTGTTTGATCCAGATTGCCGTGTGATAGAGCTTGAACAATCTTTTTATAATCGTCTGCGCGACGGCCAAAAATATCTCCAAAGATTTTATCAAATTCCTCTACTAAAATTCCGCCCTTACTAAAACACATTCTCTTAATGTTTTGTTCGGCCGTTTGCTGCGGTTGAATTTCTTCCAAATACCTGGGGATCCCGCCTGTTACACATAATATCTTGAATTTTTCGTAAGATGAGATCGTTCTATTTCCCCAAAATTTATTGGCATCATAAAGTGGCATTTCCTCCAGATTGATGGTCAATGAGACCCTGCCCATGAATCCTTTGTCATTAAGGATGTTTTCCTGTATCCACGAAGAGACGGAGCCGCAAAGAACAAGAATCAGTTCGTTGTTCTTCTTGAATTTTGTATCCCAGACCCCTTTTAGTTTTGCGGCGAAATCTTGATCCCGACCTGCCATCCACGATATCTCATCCAGAAAAATAATCACGCGTCCTTCCGATGTCAAAACGGCTAATGTCGTAAGCGCCTGATTCCAATTGTCAAATTTCATTGCAGGGATATTGAACTTCAGCCCCATCAGTTCGCCGAAGTGATCAAGCTGATCTTTATTCGTGAGCTGTTCCCTCGGTGCTAATCCATAAAATTCAAGAAAGCGAGTATGTTCGCCAAAATGTTCAATTAAAGTGCTTTTTCCAATACGACGGCGTCCACAGCATACGATGATGCCGGCAATTTTTCGCTTTTGGAATTCTTTTAGCTGCGTTAACTCTTCTTCACGGCCAATGAACATTTTATTTACTCCTTAATCTGACTTAAAAATGACGAAATGTCGATTTAAAGTCAATTTATTTAATGTGGAACAGTGACTTAAAAACAACATTTTGTTGATTTTAAGTTGTTAATTGAAGGGTGAGGGCCATAATGTACCTCCTTTCAACAACGTTGGTTATTGCTGCGCCGAAAATGAAATAGCAAAATCTCAACATAGCGTCAATTTCATTGACTTATGTTGAGATTGTAAAGCGAATAGAAAGGAACGGAAGAGGAGGGATTCGAACCCCCGGACGAGTTACCCCGTCTTCTGTTTTCAAGACAGACGCATTCGGCCACTCTGCCACTCTTCCAAAGATGAAGCAGCATCATAACCAGAGAGGCACTTAATAGTCAACTGGGAAAAAACAAGAAAAATATACCGAACGTGATTGAAAATTTGGAGTTTTGACAAGGAAGCTGCTTAAAATTTTTTGTCTGGAGCGAATGACCATTGCCTCAAGGCAAGGCATGAGTGAAGATAAAAATTTTAATGCAGAGCTGACGCGGTCAAAAACCAATTCTTCAATTACGTTCGGTATAATCAGGATCATGAGGCGTTTTCTCTTGTTTTTTGTGTTTTAATAACACTATATTTAATTTAAATATTCTAATTATTAAACTTTTTAATATAAGTATCTTGTGTATTAAATTAAAAGTTTACATAATGAATATATAAGGAATAGAAGATATCAATCACTGGGGGAAGATCATGAGTAAACAGACAGCCCAATATAGTGTGAGTGAAGCATTAGATCTCTTAACTGCAATAGCTGAAATTGAATTGGATATAGAACCTGAGTTGCACTTAACGCATCAGCAAATGGTAGCCGAGGGTAAGCCTCTTTTAGCTAAATCAGTGGAATGGATTGACGATCCTGATGCCTCAGCCAGTATCGATAAAATTCGCTCTCTTTTTGATGTATTATACAATTATCTTTCTAATCGTCTACTTGAAGGGGAAAGAGAGGGAAAAAGGCAAGAAACGATAGAGAGCATTAAGCAGATGATGGTCATTGCAGGGGAAGCTGCTAAAAAATTAGATAAATTTACAGATATTTTCGATCATTACTCTCTTAAGTCTGCCTCCAGATTGCCGGAATATAGAAAATTACAGCAGTTTTACCATAGAAAAATCGATCAACGCGTTGGGGAAGGGATGTTGGCAGAGTGGATACTGGCCATTAGCCGTTCTATGTCTGAAACAGAACATCCGCAAAACACAGCTCATGTATTTATTGATTTAGAAACAGTGATCAAAGACACAGGTTATGAGCTATTATTGATTCGCAAAGAAGATGGAAGTCGATTTTTTAATCCTAAATTGCTGCGTAATATTAAGCTTGTCTGCGATTTCGGGGGCGCAATAGGTGCTAAGAGAAATGAAGATCTTTTTTTCGATGTGGGAATTTGGCAAGATCGTACCTTTCAAACCGCAGCGGAAAATATATTAAAAGCAGCTCAGTCGCAGGTGAGGTTCTTTTATAAACAGCTTTTCCGCCACAAAGATCATGA
The DNA here is from genome assembly GCA_937894565.1 of uncultured Chlamydiae bacterium. Classification (GTDB taxonomy): domain Bacteria; phylum Chlamydiota; class Chlamydiia; order Chlamydiales; family CALBHK01; genus CALBHK01. Next base: position 3,389 of record CALBHK010000385.1, on the reverse strand, counting down.
ATGGGTGGCAGAGATCAGCCAGGCTTTAATGGCGCTCATGCTTGCTTCTCATAGTGAACATTTATTAGAAAATCATGCCGTAAAGACATCTAGCGAATATTTTAATGACTTTCAAATTTTTCTAAGAAGAGCCCTTCACTGTCGGGAATATCAAAAACTACTTGTCTATCCCCCTCATTCTACAAATGTTGTGGCTTGCGGCTTATTACAAATCACTCAAACGCTATGCAGCTGCTTATATACTTCTTTGCATGGCTTACAGCAGATGTATCACGAAATAGAGGACGTTTTGACACGTTTGCATAAAGAAAGCGGAGCCAAGAAAAACAGACCACGTGCCTCTGCTGTTTTAGGAAGAGATTATCAATATATGCAAAAAGCGCTTAAAGGACATGCTAATGCAGCGTTAGCTCGTATGATAGATTGGATTGAAGAGGGATACCATCTTGATTTTGATCCTTTGATGCAATCTAATCTTCCCAACCATTTTTTTGATGTGTATGTGGGCTCTAATAAAATAGCGAACTTAAGAATTCCTTGTCCTGTGAAACAAGAGGTCATCGATCATGTGAGCTTATGCGAAGAATATAGAGCATTTCTCTATGCTTGCAAGGAATCCCACACAAAACATCTTCACTTTAATTTACAAGACCGCACAGCCTGGAAGGAGCATGCGCGTAGTGAGTGGATTGAAAAGTTAGGTTCTATAGAAGAATTTCAAGGCGTTCTGGATGTGGTGACATTAGCAACAGAAACTCCCTTTTACCATCAGAGGGCAGAGTATGCCGAGATTAACGATGCTCATTGTTTTATTGAGCAGTTTATCGAACATTTAAAAAGTGAGTCGTCTGGTTACCATTTTCCAGAACGCATTTTGCAAGAGATGGAAGAATTTTGTTCTCAGGCATGTGTTTTGGTGCATGAGATTTTTTATGAATCGCGCCCTGTATTAGATGCAGATGAAAGGCGAGATTTTATCTCTCTCATGCACTTGTTTATTCAATTTAAATGCATAGATCTTGTGGAATGCCAGACCTATTCTATGTCGTGCAAAGATGCTGTCGATTTAGGTCCTGCAACAAGTGTTTTGCAGTTTTTCTTCTGGAAGTTGAGCTCTCAAAAAGTGCTTTCAGATGCAGATTGCGAGTACTTAAACTTCATGATCTATGCAAGTGCTTTACTTGTACGGGAACGGGCAATGCTTCCCGCCGTGTTTGAAAGAATGGTCAGTGTCATAAGGCGTTTAGAAGAGGCATGCGAAAAACAGGGATATGAACAATTGCGTAGTCAAATACAAACCAAGCTCTCTCCTTTATACCGTACTCCCATCTTAAATGGGGTCATTAGCTTCCCTAAAGTGTAGTAATTACTTCAAAAAGAGCGATCCATTGTTGCAGGTTAAGCATTTCGGCACGTGCATCTGGTCTAATTCCCGTCTTTTCAAAAGCTTTTAGAATAACTTCTTCTGAAAAAAGCTTTTTCAGGGGATTGCGCATCATTTTGCGCCTCTCTGAAAAGGCTGTGCGGATAAAAGTAAAAAAAAGATCCGCATCACTGACTATTGGGGGAGGATGAAGCTCTAAATGGATGATGGCAGAATCTACTTTGGGTTTTGGATAAAAACAGTTACGGCTGATTTTGAATTGATAGCTGGGTGTTGACCAATACTGCAGAAAAAGAGAAATAGAGCCAAATTCTTTACATCCGCTCTTTGCTGTAAAACGTCTGGCAACCTCTTCTTGTACCATGACGGTAAGGGAAGAAATCTGCTCTTGCAGGGGGATTAATTTTGTAATAATGGGGGTAGTGAGATGGTAGGGAAGATTGGCGATGACTTTATATTTTCCCTTTAAAATACTGGGGTCGAATTTTAAAATATCAGCTTCATGGATAATCAGGCGTTGATCTGGGGTTTGTAGGCGCTGTAGAGCGTTTGCATAGGTGCTATCAAGCTCTACAGCATCCACTCTGGCTCCAGCGTTTAATAGAGCTTGAGTGAGCGCTCCTGGGCCCGGGCCTATTTCTAAGATGGAATCTCCCTCTTTTACACTTGCCGATTGAATAATTTTCTGGATGATATTGCCATCGATGAGGAAATTTTGAGAAAGACTTTTTTTAGGCGCTACCCCAAGTTCATTTAAAAAGGCCATTAAGTCTGAGGGGCGGAACATAATTACTTCGTTGTGATTTGATGAATAGTAAAGGGTTCAAAGCCCTCGGGTAGAGAAGATAAGATCTTCTGAGTGTCTATTCCAAATTTCTTCTTTAGATCAGTGATGTATTTATCTGTTTCAATATTTACTTTCTGGTCCATAAGATAGTTTTTAATGGGTCCGGCCATCTCTTGGAAAGTTTTCATCGTGCTTAATGTTCTCTCTTGTAGATAGAAAATACGGAAGAATTTATTTTGTTTCCTGTCCAACTGTTCAACGGCGTTACTGTATTGACCTGCGGACAAGGTCTCTAAAACTTCTTTATAGCCAGGGGAGATCTCTTTTTCTTGCTGGGTAACGAGTTCTGTAATTTTAACAGATGTAGTTGAAGAAAGTGGCACTTGTGATTGAATAGTTGCTTCTAACTCGTCTAATGGGTGACTTTTAAGTAGTTTTAAGACTTCTTCTACCGCATATAGGGCCTTTTTTTCATCTTTATCTCTTACGGAAATCACACGATAAGACCAAAGAGACGGCTGGATAAATTCCTCTTTTTTCTCTTGGTAAGTGGTTCTCAACATTTGAGGAGTGACAGCACGCATGGCCTTTATATGGGCACGATAGAGGAGCATGCGTCTAAGCATGATTTCTTCTTCGATATTTTTGGTAGCCTCTTCATAGCTTATGCCAATTTTTTCTAAATTAGCCATGACATTGGGTCCAAAAGTGTTCTCTAGCTCTTCACGCACTTCGTTTGTAGGTGGAGGAATCTTGCTTGCTTCGGCATCATGTAGGATCAACTCTTTATCAATGAGATCAGAAAGAGTATTTTTCCAGTGTGCTTGGTAATATTGAAAGCGTGCCTGTTTGGATTGGGCATACTGGGGAAATTCACGGAAAAAATTAATGTCCATCTTCTTCATCACATCGGCCACTGTAATAGGCTTGTCGAGGACTCTTGTTAAGATCCTATTGTGCATTTGAATGTGCAGATCAGGCTCTTGTAATAAAGCAGCAGGAATTGCAGGGGTGCAAAAGAGCGGTAGTGGAGAGAGTGAGAGTGCAGCTAAAAAAGAAAAGTGGAGAATGAGTTTTTTCATAATGTTATGATGGGGGATGTTGGGGTTTTATAATGTCTTGAATTTTATATCAACTCCCACTTTAAGGAAAGGTTATTTTTTCGACATTCCGCTCTTCCCTGGTTAGAAAAATGTAATATTTTGATTCTCAGTGAGA
>CALBHK010000384.1 GCA_937894565.1 uncultured Chlamydiae bacterium | reverse complement strand
GTCATATTAAGAAAGAATATGTAAAAAATAATAACTAATGGCAGAACATGGAATTCATGTTGATCATTTAACATAATGGCTGTTATACGAAATTCAGTTGTCAGAAACCATTTATTACATCAAAAGTAATGAAAAAGTAAAGAATATGACTTATATTATCTTTACTTTAATGGTTTTTGAGTGAGGGAATCATGTCCGCAGTCAATTTCAATATGCGCTTAGAAGCAGAGTTAAAAGAACAAGTTACCCCTATTTTGGAAGACTATGGTTTGACTATGCCTCAAGCATTCAAACTGTTCTTGAATCAAATCGTTAAAACTAAAGCGATTCCTTTGTCTTTTGACTATGCACGAGAACCTGCTTTAACTCCTAAAGCAGCAGCCAAGTTACTTCAATCTTTAAAAGAGATTGAAAATGGCGAGTACACCGAGTACGAAACGGTAGAAGAAGCGATTAAAGCTATGTCGGAAGAAGCACATGGCTAAACGTAAGATTATCGTAACCAGTTCTTTTAAACGTGATATTAAAAGACGTTATTTAGAACTGGTTACGGCTGAATGGGCAGAAGTATTAGATTGTTTAGTCGCAAATAATCCTTTGCCTGAAAAGTATTTAGATCATCCCTTGAAAGGTGGTGCAGAGTTTAAAAATTGTCGTGATTGTCATGTGAAGCCTGATTTAGTCTTGATCTATAGGCTTGTTGGTGACGATATTTTAGAACTGCATCAGTTGGATAGCCATTCCGAAATTTTTGGATGACTATCGCTCGATGCTTTGAAAGATGGCTTTAGCCATGTTTCAAAGTCGGGCAACTTTGCGACTGCTGCCATTGATTCGGTGATGGCAAGAGCCGAGCAAAGTACTGTCTAATCATTATTTTGGGTCAATCACACAATAATCCTTATTCGCTCCGTGACAGTCATTTTTCATGATGCGAACGCAAGACTTCCCATTGCAATTTTTAATATCTAGGCTGTATTTTTGTTCTAGCCATGCAACGTCTGCTCTACGCTGTTTGATTTCGTCCATGCTCGGCACATATAAAAATAATGCTAAAAAGAAAACGATCAGCAAGCTAACAAAAGCACTGGCGTAGATTGCCATGAATCGCCAGTCAAGTTGATTGGTTGCATTGTTTAATTCCCGAATACTGTTGTTGAGTGCGTCTATTTGCTTCTGATTGGCGTTTTTTAGGTGTTTTTCGGTCTTATTGAGTACTCCGCTAGCCACTTCCTTGTAAAACGCTTCTAATCGCTTGTTATCGTCTGCTATGGCTTCTCGATACTCTTTCATAGATGCCAGTAAAATATAGAGCTGGTCATCTAGGTCGTTTTGGTTGCTCATCGGTACATTCCGCCCTGATCTAAGTCTTGTGATGCTTTACGGTTGGCTCGCTCGGCTTGCTGTTGCTCTAGTTTTTGCTGTCGTTGTATTTCGGCTTGGCGTTCTTGTTCTAGGCGTTTAGCTTCTTGGTTTTTCTGCCATTGCTCGAAGCCTTGCTCGGCACGGTTTAAACCACGCTGTAAAACGCTGTCTGTGCGCTGTTGCTGTTGTTTGAGGTGTTGGGCGTTGTGTTGCTTCACATGGTCGTTATAACGGCTGATTTCGGTGTCTATGCCTTGTCTACGGAGTTGAGTGACCGAAGTCCCCTCATGAATGGTGGCTTGTAGTCCATTGTTCTGATCGGCATAGCTGCGGTGGTCTATTTTTTCTCGGTAGCCTGCTCGCTCCAGTGCGTGATTGGCTAAGTCCGCCCATGTTTCCCGAATCTGTTTGATGTCGTCTTGGGTTGTTCCCATATTTAGGCTTTTGCGTTTGGCATTACTTAACTCAATATCGGTTTTTGTCGTCAAAGTGAGTTTATTGTCAGGGTCTAATTCAGCTTTTCGGGTGGTGAGCATGATATGGGCGTGATGGTTTTTATCATTTCCGCCTTTGCTGGGTTCGTGAATGGCTAAATCTGCAATCACGCCATAACGATCAACAAGCGATTGGGCAAACTCTTTTGCCAAGTCCTTGCGCTGATCTGCATCCAGTTCATCAGGCAGGGCAATCACCCATTCTCTAGCGGTTCGAGCATCTTTGCGGTTTTCGGACTGTTCCGCCAAGTTCCACAATTCGCTACGGTCTATTTCTATATCAAGGTTAGACACAATTTCGCTATGGGCGACACCGTCCTTTCTCGTAAAGTCGTGGGTTAGTCCTGTTCGTTCATCTTTGAGTTTTTCCCCTGAACGGTAGGCAGACGATGCAACCGCAGTTCGTCCCGAACTTCGATTCACTGTTTTTGTTGAGCAATGATAAATCGCCATTTTTTATTTCGCCTTTTTAAATTGCGTAGCAATTTTTTGGGGTTAAGGGGTGTCCCCTTACGCAACGATGACTTGAATGAAATTCAAGTCGTAAGTGCGCATTTCATGAAAAACACGATAGCATATTACCCGCTTGAATTTCAATTCATAGGGTCTTATGCTTGAGTGGTTTTCTATATTCCGAAATTAACCGTTATGACTAAATCTGCTGAAAATATCGAAAAGAAAATTGAAGCCCAGTTAGAGAAGCTGAAACAGTTAAAAGCACAGAAACAGGCTATTGAAGCAAGAGAACGTACCAAAAAGAAAGAACAGGAGCGCAAGGATGATACTCGGCGTAAAATTTTGCTCGGTTCTTACTTGATTAAGAAAATGCAGGCAAATGAAGCCAATAAAGAAAAAATATTGGCTGAACTCAACGAATATTTAACAGAAGATAGAGATAGACAGCTTTTTGACTTACCAAATATTGAGGAAAATTAATTATGAATAAAGCCGATTTAATTGCCAAATTAGCACCTAAATTAAATATTAATCAAGACGAAGCGAGAGTTGTTCTTAATTCTGTTCTTGAAGTATTTACTGAAGCATTAGTTGAAGAGAAGAGTCTTAAATTAGTCGATTTTGGAACTTTTTCCGTTCAAAAACGTGCTGAAAGAATCGGCCGTAATCCTAAAACTGGCGACCCCATTAATATTCCCGAAAAAGAAGTTGTTACTTTTAAACAAGGAAAGGCTTTAGGTGAGAAATTTCTTGTTAAAGCCAAACCAAAAGGAAAAATAAAAAAAGCAAAATAAGTCTTTATGGACTGTTAAAACCCATTTAAAGTGTCTATATTCTCACCAATAAAAATGTCTAGTTTATGATGGCTTAAACATCATGGACTGGATATGAAATATAGATGCTGATCACTATGTCTGACAAAGAAATTCAACGTCTTGCTGTTCTGCAAGACGTTCGAGATCAACGTATTACACAAGTCCGTGCTGCTGAAATTCTCAATCTTTCAACCCGTCAAATTACCCGGTTATTACAAAAGCTCAATCAAGATGGTGTCTCAGGTATGGCGCATGCCAGTCGTGGTCAACCAGGTCATCGTCGCCATGATGATTTATTAAAATCAAAATGTCTTTCCATCATTTCTGAACATCTGCTTGGATTTGGACCCACCTTGGCCCATGAGAAGCTCAGCAGCATGTTTGACCTGAATATCCCGGTAGAAACGCTTCGGCGCTGGATGACTGCAAATGACCTCTGGATTCCGCGATCCAAACGTCTAAAACGCCCATACCAGCCACGCTATAACCGTGATTGCTTCGGTGAGCTGATCCAGATTGATGGCTCATATCATGACTGGTTTGAAGGAAGAGCCACCAAATGCTGTTTGCTGGTTTATATCGATGATGCTACCGGCAAGCTGTTGCATTTGCGCTTTTGTGAGGCTGAAACGACCTTTGACTATATGCTTTCAACCCGAGCCTACATTGAACAATACGGCAAGCCTTTGGCCTTTTATAGCGATAAACACTCGGTATTCCGAGTCAATCAGAAATCCAGTCAGGACAGCAAGATCACGCAATTTGGGCGGATTCTGAATGAGTTAAACATTGATATTATCTTCGCCAATTCACCCCAGGCCAAAGGTCGCGTAGAGCGAGCGAATAGAACCCTTCAGGACCGTCTGATTAAGGAGATGCGTCTAGAAGGCATCGGCTCGATTGCGGAGGCCAATGCATGGTTGCCCTGCTTTATTGAGCAGTTCAATCAGAAGTTCGCCAAATGTGCGCGAAACTCAAAGAATTTACATCGACCATTAACCGAATCTGATCTTGAACTGGATGATATTTTTACCTGGCAGGAACCGCGTAAGGTCACGAAGAACCTGACGATTACCTATGACAAGTGTATTTATCTGCTTGAACCGACTGAATTGAACCAGAAATTAGTTGGACAATACATTTCATTTCTGGAGTACCCGGATGGCACTGTGGCCCTCATGCATGAGGGCCGAAAGCTCAACTACAGCATCTTCAATAAATTGGCTGGGCTACAGCAAAATAAGATTGTTGAGAATAAACGGTTAGGTTCAGTCCTGGCGCATATCCAGCAACAACATGAAGAGTTGGAGAAACAGAATAAACGTTCCCGGGCCAAGAAAAGTATGCCGAGTCGTAAAGCTCAGAAAGCTGTTGTTGAACAAAGAAACTTAAATCCTGTGCTTGACTCTTGTGGTTAAAAACAGGACATTTTAAATGGTTTATCGCATAGACATTTTAATTGGTGAATAACACGACTTGTAATGCAATTTGCATTACACTGTTCCTAGTACATTAAATACTTGGGAAATATGATGGCTACTGTTAACTTCAGGATCGATGAAGCCCTTAAAGAAAAATCTTATTCAATCCTTAAAGAGCAAGGTATTGCACCTACGGATTTCTTCACTAGTATTCTTGAGTATGTTGCTACGACTGGGAAACTGCCTGTCAAAAAAGCTTTGCTTTCGGAAGAAGATGAAGAACTATTAGCTCTTGTCCGTAAGCGCATTAATGATCCTAAAGAGATGTTTGAGGAAGTCACATTAGATGACTTATAAGCTTTTACGTCACAAGGACTTTACAGCAGAATGGGAAAAACTCCCTGTTGCTATACGAGATCAATTTAAAAAGAAACTAGCCAAAGTCATAGAGCAGCCACATATTCCAAAGAATATGCTTAGAGGCGATCTTGCAGGTTGCTATAAAATCAAATTATTAAAAGCTGGTGTCCGACTTGTCTATCAAGTTAAAGATGATCAGGTAGTTATCCTGCTCATTACCGTCGGTACCGGGTTGGTGCTCGACGCAATTCAAGATCTGAATAATTTGTAAAAACAAAGCCCGCACCAGAACT